>NZ_JAEQCX010000108.1:0-25525 GCF_020738035.1 Microcoleus sp. PH2017_28_MFU_U_A | reverse complement strand
ACCTTGCCGTTTTTGGGTAATGTTACCAGTTTGGCAGTCAACGGATCGCTGTTGGGGTCGCTGTCGTTGCCCAAGACTCCGGGGGCTGGAATATTGAGTATCTTGTTGTGGGGAGTGTTGTAGCGATCGCTATTTGCCTGCGGCTGCTGATTCGTGACATTGATACTTAGTTGGGGTCGCTGTCGTTGCCCAAGACTCCGGGGGCTGGAATATTGAGTGTCTTGTTGTGGGGAGTGTTGTAGCGATCGCTATTTGCCTGAGGCTGCTGATTCGTGACATTGATCTTGACCGGCACCGAAACAGGTGGGTTGATGCCGTCAGTGACGCTGTAGCTGAAGTTGTCTGTACCGATAAAACCTGGATTGGCAGTATAGCTGAAGGAACCGTCAGCCTTGAAATTGACCTTGCCGTTTTGGGGAAGTGACTCCACTGTGGCAGTCAAGGGGTCGCCGTTGGGGTCGCTATCGTTGCCCAGGACTCCGGGGGCTGGAACATTCAGTGCCTTGGTGTGGAGAGTTGTATAGTTGTCACTATTTGCTACTGGCGGCTGGTTGGTTAGCAACTTGGTGACGTTGATATTCACCGAAATGGCAGGAGATGCCAATATGCCGTCACTGATGCTGTAGCTAAAAATGTCTGTACCGGCAAAACCCGGATTGGGAGTATAGCTGAAGGAACCATCAGCCTTAAAATCGACCTTGCCATTTTTGGGGCCAGTTGATAAAGTTGCCGTCAGCGGGTCGCCGTCGAGGTCGCTGTCGTTGCCTAAGACACCTGCGATCGCAGAAACGTTGAGGGCAGTATCAAGTGAGGTACTGTACAACAGCCCCAGACGGCGATACTCCGTCGCTGACGCTGTAGCTGAAGTTGTCTGTACCTGCAAAACCCGGATTGGGAATATAGCTGAATGAACCGTCAGTATTGAAATTTACCTTGCCGTTAATTGGATTTGACAATACCTTGGCCGTCAGGATATCACCGTCGGGGTCGCTGTCGTTGCCTAATACTCCGGGGGCTTGCTGGTTGAATACCTTGGTGTGGGGAATCGTGTAATTGTCTGTTTGTCCGATCGGCGGCTGGTTGGTGACATTGAGATTGACGAAAATAGCGGGAGACGGCGATACTCCGTCGCTGACGCTGTAGGTGAAGTTGTCTGGCCCGGCAAAACCCGGATTGGGAGTGTAACTGAATGAACCGTCACTGTTGAAGTTGCAACAGCCCCAGACGGCGATACTCCGTCGCTGACGCTGTAGCTGAAGTTGTCTGTACCTGCAAAACCCGGATTGGGAATATAGCTGAATGAACCGTCAGCCTTAAAATCGACCTTGCCGTTGATTGGGTTTGACAATACCTTTGCCGTCAAGGGGTCGCCGTCGGGGTCGCTGTCGTTGCCTAATACTCCGGGGGCTTGTTGGTTGAATACCTTGGTGTGGGGAATCGTGTAATTGTCTGTTTGTCCAGCAGGTGGCTGGTTGGTAACAGTGAGGTTGACAGCAACAGCCCCAGACGGCGATACTCCGTCGCTGACGCTGTAGCTGAAGTTGTCTGGCCCTGCAAAACCCGGATTGGGAATATAGCTGAATGAACCGTCAGCCTTAAAATCGACCTTGCCGTTGCTGGGATTTGACAATACCTTGGCTGTCAAAATATCGCCGTCAGGGTCGCTGTCGTTGCCTAATACTCCGGGGGCTTGCTGGTTGAATACCTTGGTGTGGGGAATCGTGTAATTGTCTGTTTGTCCAGCAGGTGGCAAGTTGGTGAGATTGATGACGAAAGTTTGACTGGCGGATGTATCGACACCGCCGTTAGCTACGCCCCCATTATCTTTGAGATTGACAGCGATCTTAGCACTGCCGATCGCCCCTACGGCCGGTGTAAATGTTAGCGTGCCCGCCGAGTCGATCGCAGGTGGTACGCTAAACAAAGCAGCATTGTCATTCCCCGTAACTTGAAACGCGAGAGTTTGTCCCGACTCGTTGGCGGGGCCCCGAGAAATCGCCGTCGCCCAGCCGGGGATGGTTTGCGCGCTGGAGTTACTCTTGAGAGTGCGATCGCCCCCTTTGACAAACGAAGGTACATCATTGACTGGATTAACTGCGATCGTCGGTGCGATCGAATTAGTGCTAAACGGCGTTGTTCCTCCAGTAACTGAAGCGTTCACACCCACAGTACCGTTACCAACTCCATTCGTTCCATCCCACGCCCGCACCGTAATTGTTGGTTCGCTGCCAGCGATACTGTAATAATTTGGGTTGGGTACAAAGCGGACTTTCGCAGGCGTTTGCAGAGAAACCCGCGTTAAGTTGATGTTAGCTTGGGCCGAGGTTGTGTCGTCGCCGAGAAATAGAAAATTAGGAGTTTCATAGGGGTCGATCGCGCCAGTAAATGCAGCATAATTTCGCAGAGGCCCCGTTAGTATAACATTATTACTACCGTCCGAAAGAAAGTAATTGTCGCCTAAAACTTTCAGAGTATAGTTAGTAGCAAGATTTGTATTGTAAGCAGCATTTTCAGCAGCCACAAATAAGCTATTCGTTTGTCCGCCCGGATTGGGAGTAATTCCGTCTGCTTGAGCAAAGATATTGCCCGTAGTTGCAGATAGCTGCTGGAAACCGATTTCAATTGCTTTGCGATCGCTCGTAACGGTAACAATGCTAAAACCCGCCCGATTGGCATTGATACGGGCTTCGGAGATAATTTGCAGATTAAAAGATAAGCTAAATCCCTGCGTGCGATCGAGCGACGGAAATAACGGACTTAAAGGATTATTGGTATAGCCAGCATAGATATTATTAGCAGCCGTGCTGTTTAAATTAACTCCATTACCGCTTAATATTTCTGAAGCAATAGTGGTAGGAGCAATAATATTGGAGTTGGTCAAAGACAGCCAATTCTGAGAACTGGGAGTGCTGCCAAGCAAGCCATTATAAAGAGGCGTCGGGCCGAGTATTGTTGCTGAACTTTGCGACAATGGCCCAAAATTTGTCCAAGTATTGCCATTAGTTGAAAATTGCCAATTGCCGTTAGTATTGTCTGCTGCTGTGACTGCGACACCCAACGGATCGCTATTAACATCAGCGCCTAACTGGCTAGTGATATTGAAAATACTAAAACCCGTGTTAGCTACATTTTCTATGTCCTCATTAATTGCAGTTAAACTATTAGCGTTAGAATTTGTTAAAGTTGGAGCGCTGTTGAGCTGCGGGTTGCGGAGGCTGTTAATATAAATAGTGTTAATTCCGAAATTGGGTACGCCGAGAGAACCGGAAGTGTTAACAGCATAATTAGCAGTTTTATCCACACCACCGATCGCGCTCATGAATTCGACATTGCCACCGTTATTCGGAGCGGCAATTTTTACCTTAGCTGCATTGCCAAATGCTCCCAAACCAGTTGTCGGCCAGGCGATTGAATCAACAGAAGTAATTCCCGTACTGCTAGTATCTACCCAAACAGTATCTGACCCTGCAAAATCTCCTCCTAGCCGGTTATTGGCGACTAAAACATTATTTAGGTATGTACCACCTGCACCGTTATTTATCAACAATTTAATGTTCCAATCAGCATCATTCCCGCCAGGAACTGGATTGTAGCTAATATCATTGACTGGAATCACATTTGAGCCACCTATCGCAATTATTGTTCCTGCCTTGAAGACAGAAGCAATATTCGCCATATTCACAAATTGATAAGCAGAAAGTTTAAATTCTGGCGGATCTTGCGAATCGCCAATAAAATAGGATTGAAGCTGAGCTACTGTTAAGTCTTCAGTTAGTAAAATTTCCACATACTCGTCGCCCTGAAAATTGCCGTCACGGCGGAATTCATTAATAATTATCTGTCCCATTTCGATGTGCCTATATTTAATATAAGAATCCAATCGAATGTGGCAAGCACATTCAACTCCGTGCAAAATTCAAGCAGGAGAGTATTTTGTTCTCTACCGATAACCTGCCTTTTAGTTCAGTCCTAAGGTGCGTCAGACCATTCGCTTGACACATCACAAAAAATGTGAAAAGCTAACGCATCCTACCCGACTGGCGGATTAGATGATTAAGACCTTAACGGAGTCCTACTGATGATTTATATGAATCAATCAACATAAAATAATTATTAATTTTACCTAATTAACCTTATAATGTCAAGCATTAAATAATCTCAATAAATATTGTATATAAAAATATGTTGATCGGGCAATCACTCGCAAATTTAAATCAAAAACAACCAGCAAATCATGTCACCTCCCATCGATCTTTGCTTTGATTGGCAAAACCTTAGTCAAATTTAAAGGTTATGAAAATCTATAGTGTATTCGCATCGGTAATTAATTAAAACACTTCGTCTTCAATTCCCACCCACCATTCGCCCAGATTCATTAAATCTTGGTGAAGATCGGTAAGTTCTTTGAGATATTCTTCAGTAGAAATTTGCGATCGCCTTTCTTGCAATTTTTTCATCCGGAGTTGCACCAACAGCCACGGTTTGGAAATCCCATCGGTTGCTTCGATATATTGGGCTAGGTCTTTGCTGTTCATATGTTCGATTTATTTCCTTAAAAAGACGGCGATTGAAATCGCGCCTACACAGACAAAACCCGCCTCCGCGGGTTGAATATTTGAAGAGTTGGCGGTTAAAATTATGTTACCTTCTTCAGTCCGCGGAGGCGGACATCGTTTGTGTAGACGCGGTTTCAACCGCCGTCTTCCCTCGCCCAAAAACATCTTTTACCTGTAATCCGAAGTCTGAATGTTTTTCAACTTCGCCGCATATTTCATGCCGTATTCCGGGCGGCAGAAGCGATCGATCTGAGACTCGAAAAACGCCCGATTTGCCTTCAAATGTTTCGGATTCGGGTCATCCAAAGGATACAGCAGCGCCGTCCGCAAAGCTTGAATAACCGCCGAAGTAACGCAGTACATCGATCGCTGGAACGTCACCCCAATCTGATTCAGGATATCATCTTCGCCGCGGCATCGCTGCCTGTAGAAATCCATCAAATAAGGCGGCAGGAAGTGCAGCATATCTTGGGCTAGCAGCGTCGGCGGGATGCCGGCAGTTCCTACAGGGAATTTGTCTGCATACAAAATACCGTAGTGGAAGTCTTTTTGGTCGTCGGGAACTTCCTTGGCTTGGGCGTTGTAAGATTTGGTTCCCCGGAACGGCGAAGTGCGGTAAAATACCGATTCTACGTAGGGTAGCGCTGCCTCGTACAGCCAAGTGAAACCTTTGGATTTTGGGATGATTTCGTAGGTTTCGCCGTCGATGAGAACGTGGTGGTAAATCGGACGACCGGCGATCGCAAATATACCATTTACCAGGAAATCCATCGCCTGGGGTACTGTGGTAATTTTCCCTTCGTCGTACAAGTCCGAAACTTCAAAAAACACGGGTGCCATTACTTCCCAGAATAAACCGAGATTGCTGTAATAAGACATCTGGCGGCACTGTTCCAAAAACATTTCGGGAAATGCTTTGTGCAGGCCCAGCATGAACGGGTCTTTTTTGAAGTAAGCTTTAATTGCGCGATCGGCATTTGCTTTGTATTCGTCGCTGTCGAGATAGGGGTCAAACTGGTTGACAGGAACGTACATCCCCCGGTGCCACAGCATTGACCTCATGCACTCTTCGGCAAATTCCATGTTAATGCGATCGTGCCACAAATGGTGAAACAAACGTGGCTTTTTGCCAGTTTCTCCATTTTCCATGAACTCCAAAAGTTCCGGGTGTGCGCTTCCAGTCCCCCGCCAAATCCGTAAATCTGCACCGTCACCTGAATAGTGATTTTGCAAGTCTAAATACTCCTGGGGTAAGAAGTATTTAAAGAAGGGAAGTGGGTTTAAAAATACCCGTTCCGCGATGTAAAGTAAATCCCGCCAATAGAAATCCATCGGTACCGCGTAGGCCTTCCAAATCGCGATGATTTGCATCAGATTTTCCGGCGTATCTGGAATCATCGCGCCGCCAGCTTCCAGTCTGTGAATGACTTCGGCAAATTCGTGTTTGGAAGGAGGCAGTTTAGTTGCTGGTTTAGTAGGAGTTTGTACCATTGTTTCTTCCTTGGTTTGAATGAATCTCAATATTTAGAAATATTCGCAAAGTCTGCGGCAGCGCAATGCTTGGAAGTTGCTAGTAGGGAAATTGCTGTAACTGCACCTGAATTTAGAATTTTTTGCGGTGTTCCAAACTTTTACACAGTTATGGTGGTAGTTGACTGGTTGTTTTTATTTTACCATAATTAGAATCCGAATTCATATCATGTCCGGTCGATCACCATAACAAAAATAGTTCGTAGTGCGGACTTAAGTCCGCTCCGGCTGCGGACTGAAGTCCGCACTACAAACTAATCTTATTGTGGTCAGTCCACCGGAGATGATATCAGAGGGAAGTTCGGTAACGAATTGTATAGCGGGTTTAACCGATTCAATGGATGAATGTTGAGGGAAGAAGGAAGATGGAAGAGAAAAGAAGGAAGAAGTAAGAAGGAAGAAAAAAGATTTTTCTGAGTTCCCGCTCTCCCCCTCTCCCATTCTATTTCTCAGATTGATAGCTGACAGCTACTTGAGTATATCTGCCCGTTGATAGAGTTACTGCCATCGCATTTGTAGTAGATTCGCTCCACTTCAGCAGCCACACTGGTTGAACTCCCAAGAAGAAAATGATTGCCGCTAAAACTAGGGCTGGCATATTTTCGGCAAACTTCACTGGAGGATAGTAAGCCGTGGCATTGTCCAACTTTCCAAAACAGGTGCGGTTGAGCAGAATTACAAAGTAAACTGCTGTTAACCCGGAGGCTAAAATGCACAGTAAAGTCGGAATTGGAAATGCTGAGAAACTGCCTTGAAATACTAAAAATTCGGCGATAAAACCGACTAAACCGGGAATTCCGGCGCTGGCCATGCCGCCCAAAACTAACAGCGAACTCGCTGTGGGTAAACCGCGCATCGGATTCATTAAGCCGTTGAGCACGTCCAAATCCCGTGTGCCGGCTTTGGTTTCGATGATGCCTACGAGATAAAACAGCAAGGCTAAAATCAAGCCGTGGCTTACCATTTGCCCGACAGCGCCGATTAAGGAGAGTTTGGTGCCGGCGGCGCAGGCGACGAGGATGTAGCCCATATGCCCGATCGAACTATAGGCTACCATGCGCTTGATATCTTTTTGGGCGATCGCGCTCAAAGCACCGTACATCACGCTCACCGTACCGATTATCGCTAAACCAGGAGCGACTATCGACCAAGTTTCGGGAAACATCTGCAAACCAAACCGCACTAAGCCGTAAGTTCCCAACTTCGCCAAAACACCTCCCAACAGAATTGCTGTTGCTGGCGAAGCTTCCACGTAGGCATCCGGCAGCCAAGTGTGGAGGGGCACTAAAGGAATTTTAATTGCCAACCCAAACAAGACAATTGTTAGCAAGATTAATTGCGTGTTTAAGGGCAAATCTTGAGTAGTAATTGCACTGTAATCGAAGTTTAAAGAGCCGCTCAGCCAAGCTACGCCCAAAAATCCGCCTAAAACTAAAAGTCCCGAAACTGCCGTGTAAATCAGAAACTTCATCGCAGCGTATTCGCGCTGTTTGCCGCCCCAAATCGCAATCAACAGGTAAAAAGGAATTAATTCTAGCTCGTAAAATAGGACGAACAGCAGCAAATTTTGAGACATCAAAGCTCCCGCCACCCCCGCATTGATCAGCAAAATCAAAGCGTAGTAAAGCTGGGGGCGAGCCATACCTTCACCAGTACCGTAAATCACTAATAGCGTCAGCAATCCGGTTAAAACTAACAGTGGCAAAGATAAGCCATCAATTCCCAAGTTGTAGCTCAAACCCAATTGCGGAATCCAAGGCAAATATTCTTGAAATTGCAGTCCCGCATTTGTCGTGTCAAATTGAGTTAGCAGCCAGAGATTCAACAGGAAAACGGCAGCAGCGAAGACGGAAGCGACGGAGCGCACCCGCATCGCATTCATTTTTCCGGGCAAGAACCCGACTACCGCAGCGCCCAACGCGGGCAACCAGAGCAACGCACTAAGCATAATGTGTGAAGAGTGAAGATTCAGTTGACAGTTGACAGTTGACAGTTGACAGTTGACAGTTGACAGTTGACAGTTGATAGTTGACAGTTGACAGTTGACAGTTGATAGTTGATAGTTGACAGTTGATAGTTAATATCTAAGTTTTTAGACAGTTTAAATTTTACTGCTTTCCCAAGAGGTTTTTCAACAGTTGGTATTTAACAATTGACAACTATCAACTATCAACTCTCAACTGTTTACGACTCAATCAAAATATTGACTGCACCAGTGTCTAAATCGTAATATCCACCAACCACCTTCAGCTTATTCTCTTGAATTAACTTTGAGATAACTGGAGATGCTTTCAGCCTTTTAGCTTGCAGCACCACATTGGCTTTGCAGGCATTTTCTAAACGATCGCCTGCTTCGCCTTTCGAGCTTTCTACAGCAGGCCTAATTGCGTCGAGCAAACTGCCAATTTGACCGGGAACTTGAGCGCCTTTGATGGTTGCATCTACTGCACCGCAACGTTTGTGACCGATTACTACCAGCACTTTTGCTCCCAACACCAGTGTGCCAAATTCCAGGCTGCCAATTTCTTCTGGAGTAGCCACATTTCCGGCTACGCGACATACAAATAAATCTCCCAATCCCTGATCGAAAATAATCTCAGAAGGAAAGCGGGAATCTGCACAGCCGAGAATAGCAGCAAATGGTTTTTGAGCTTTGGCAACTTCAACGAGGCGGGGTAAGTCTTGGTTGGGACTTTGGCGTTTTCTGTCAACAAATCGCTTGTTCCCCTCCATCAATTTTGCCAAAGCGACATCGGGAGTGAAGTCATTTTGAGCAATTGCTGGTTCGGGTGAAGCCACATCAGCACCTACTCGTGCTGCGAGTATTCCTGTACCTATTGCTCCTGCGACAAATTTGAGGGAGTTGCGCCGGGAAAGATTTACTTGTCTGCGATCGTCTTTCATGTATTCTGCCTTGTTGGATTGAGTTTGAAATCTTTATTCAAGACTTCATTTATTTAAGATTTTAGGTTAAAAGTGTCACCTAAAATCTTCAACTTTATATCTCTTTACCCGCCCACAATCAGCGAGAGGCGAGCCAACAGAGGCCAGCTTACGAGCAATCCTAAAAGTGCCACTCCGAAGAGAATTGTCAGGGCATAAAACTGAGTTTGACCCGTAACGTTGTATTTGAGGCTTTGCCCGCCGAAAACTGTGGCAAAACCGATTAAGTTAACGAATCCGTCAACAATATTGCGATCGAACCAGGATATGATTTGGGAAACCAGACCGACTGCAAATATTACTGTCACGCGGTAAAGTTGGGCGGTGTAAAAGTCGTAGGCAAAGAAGTCTTGCACGGCTTGAGAACCAATTCGCACTGGTTTTTCCCACTTTTCGTTCAGGTAAATAAATGCTCCGGCACCAATGCCGATCGCACTTGACAAAGCTAACAGTCCGGCCGCAGTATAATTCAAAGTTGCCAAAGGCAGTAATTCCCAGGCGGCGAGCAAGTGTGGGACGTGCAAGGTAAATCCCATTAACACTGTCATCGGCAAGACAAAAGGCCAGGCAACTTCGGGGGAACGTTCGGTCATTTGCTTCGGTTTGCCACCGAAAACTAAACCGAAAACGCGCACTAAGCCAAAAGCAGTCACGCCGTTCACAAACAGCACTACTACTAACAGTGAAGGATGAGTTTTAGCAAGCCCGCCTGCTAATTCTGATAAAGCCCAGAAGCAGCCGAAGGGTGGCAGGCCCATCACTCCAGCGGCGCCAACAAGAAACGATATTCCCGATATCGGCCGCTTCGCCCACAAACCGCCGAGATATCGGACATCCTGAGTGATGCTGTTCCAAACTACTGAACCGATGCTCATCACCAACAAACCCATTGCTAAGGTGTAGGCAAAGATTAATGTCAAAGCTGTGTGGGTTTGTCCGGTACCGACGGCGATAAATACCAAGCCCATGTAAGAGCTAACTATATAGGAAAGCGTGCGCTTGATGTCGATTTGGGCGATCGCAATTAAAGACGCACCCACCGCCGTTGCAGCACCCACAATAATAGTTGTCTTCAGCCCGACGGGCGACAATGCAATCACGGGCTGCAATTTAATCAAAATCCAAGCACCGGTTTCCACAACCACTGTGTTCCGCAAAATCGTTGCCGGCAAAGGGCCTTCCATCGCCTCATCCAGCCACAGGTGCAGGGGAAACTGAGCGCATTTGCCCATCGGGCCGGCAATCAAAGTTAAACTCAACAGCGTCGCCACTGTGGGGTCAATGTTTGCAGTCTTAGCCCAAACTGCCAATTCGTCAAAATTCCAAGTTCCAGCCAGCGGCAGAATTGCAACTACTCCCATCAACAGGAATAAGTCTCCTACCCGCTTAGTCAAGAAAGCATCGCGGGCGCCCGTCACCACCAAAGACTGGTTGAACCACAGCCCGATTAGCAGGTAAGTTCCCAGAGTCAGGACTTCCAGAATCATGTAGCTGAAAAACAGAGAGTTGGACAAAACCAAGCCGCACATCCCCGCTTCAAACAGCCCCATCAGGGAAAAGAACCTAGCCCAGCCCCAGTCCATTTCCATGTAGCCGACTGCATAAATCTGCGCCAGAAAATTCAGTCCCGTAATCAAAACTGTCGCCCCGACGGTGACAGCAGAAATGTCTACGGGAATGGTTAAGTCTAAACCTGCCACATTCAGCCAGGGAATGAACTGGTGTTGTGCCGGTTGGTTCCAGATAGCTGTCAGGGCGATGACGCCGTGAAGGAAAGCGAAGAAAGTTAAGATGGCGTTTACGTAACCGGAGGGTCTAGGCCCCGTGCGGCGAGTTACTGCTGGAAACCACAATATCGACAGAAATGCGCCGATGAGTGGATAGCAAGGTATAAACCAAACGGTCTGGAGTAGGATTTGAGCCATTGGCACTACCTGTAATTGTTACAAAACTTGAAAAATCTGAGAATAATCTCGACGCCAGAAGGCTGAGGCCATTCGCCAGAAGTAAAGAAATTTTGGGGGTAAATGCGAGTTTCTCGTCGTTCTGAAACTGCGCGCTTCAAAATAGACTTATTAATTTTATATTAAGGATTGCCTGAAATTTTCATATTTCCTAATTCAGCATACTTATATACAGATAAATTCTGCTTATCGGATGTAAAGATCAGACGGCGGTTGAAACCGCGCCTACACAAACGATGTCCGCCTCCGCGGACTCAAGAGAGAATAACATAGGATAGGTCTTCAACCGGCGTCCGGCGGGTTTTGCCTGTATAGACGCGGTTTCAACCGCCCAGTCTTCTTCTAAGGATTAAAGTCGCTCAATTTCCCGAGCTAGTTCTGGGAGTTTGGCTTGTCGCTGTCCGATCGCCCTTGCCCTGACATTTATGAGACCGATCGGCGTATTTAACAAATCTACCAGATCGGCACGGGCGATCCTCTTCGAGGGCTTCGCTAACGCACATTTAGCAGTAGCAACCGGCAATTCCTTTAACAGCCATCTAGCCAGCCGATACAAATATTCCCCTGTGGTGAATTCTCGCATCAAATCGACACCGTGGAGTTCGTGCAAATATTTATTCGACTCGCCGTAACGATACCATTGACTTTGTAACTGTTTTATTGTATTGCGGTGGCGGTGTCGGGCGATCGCATTTTCGGCAAAATACATTTTATAGGATGTTTCCCGCAAAATCCGCCAGCACAAATCCGCATCGCCACCGCTCGTAAGGTAGGGGCGAAACAAACCGACTTGTGCTAGAATTTCTCGGCGCACAGCTAAGTTAGCCGTTTGACCGTAGGGACAAAAAGGGTGAGCGAGAGTATGTTTTTGAGATAAAGTATTTTCGCGGGCGGCGTGTTTTTCTAAGAGAGTGTTACCGGGAAGGGCGAGGATTTCACCGCAGGTAATTCCTATTTCTAAGTTAGCGAATGGTTCGACTAAATTTTGCAACCATTGAGGTTCGGGGCGACAGTCTGCGTCGGTAAAGGCGATGATTTCGCCTGTTGAGGCGCGCATTCCTTTGTTTCTGGCTGCGTAGGAACTTTGAATCGTATTTTCGGTGAGATTGCGAATGGTGATTTGATTGAATCCCTCTTGCTTGGGGGATTTGGCTGCTGCTTGAAGGATAGTTGAAGTGTAATCGCGACTTTTGTTGTCTACTAAGAGATATTCTACTCTGTTTGTTGGATAAGTTTGCGATCGCAGACACTCAATTAAATCCGGCAAATCCGTCTCCCCGTTATAAACAGGTACCACAACCGAAACAATCGGTAAAAACTGCTCACTGTTCATTAATCCTCTCTGCTGGTTGTTGAGTCAATCAGGACTTGCATTCCTTACTACGAACCAGTTTGTAGTGAGGACTTCAGTCCTCTCTTGCCAGTTTGTAATGAGGACTTCAGTCCTCTCTGCTGCTTGTTGAGTCAATCAGGACTAAAGTCCTTACTACGAACCAGTTATCTAATAATTTCTACTTCTGTACCTTTTTGTACAAACTGATACAACTCGTCAACATCCTTATTTTCCAGAGAAACGCAACCCAAAGTCCAATTCGATCGCTCTTTGATAATTTTCTCTGAATTAGCAGGCACGCCGTGAATCCCAACCTCGCTGCCAATACTATCGTACCATTTGATTGTACCTGCTTGCTTGGCTTTGATATGTTTTCGCCAAGATTGTTTGCTGGGATAATCCAGCCAGATAAATTTCGACCAAGCTGCGTGAGGATAAAAATCTTTTATGCTAAAAATTCCTTCCGGCGTCCGCGAATCGCCTTCTTTTAGTTTATCGCCTGCGGGATTGCTGCCAAATACAACAGGATAAGATTTGACAGGCTTTTTGTTTTCATAGACAGTCAATCTGTATTTTGATTTTTCCACCAGGATGGAAATTCTATTTTTATCTAACTTATCCGGTTCGCCTAAAATTTGTGATAGGGGTTTGCCGTAGTTGAATAAATTATCTGGTGGTAATTGGGTATGTAAAACATTTAACTCATCAGCCGGACAATTACTTAAGCAAAAAACATCTAAAATGTAGGGAATGGGAACAGCATAACCCAGTCTAACAAGTTTCCAGTAAAAAAAGGAACTCACAGTTAGCAATAGAATGCTGGCAGATGAAGCAATTATCCAAATATTGCCCTGTCTTTTTTTAAGTTCCATTGCATTAACTGGGGCTATTATAGCGGTTCTCAAAAAAGTGAGGTACGTTGTTGGGATGGGAGCCCTCTTATATTTATTATATAGTAAGCGAGGTCGCATCAAAAACTCCATTTATAGTCATACCTCATCTTTCTGATAAAGGCTATATCATCATTTTAGCTTATGAGCTTGGAACAGGCAAGATGCCTGTTCCACAACAGATTTAATATTAGTGGCACAGGCCGGAAAGCCTGTGATTTAGCTAGATTTAATATTAGTAGCACAGGCATCTTACCTGTTTTTTTATTCTATCTAAAACGGGCAAGATGCCCGTTCCACAACTGCATGAAGTTCTTGTGTAACGGGCATCTTATTTGTTTTTCAACATGGCTGTAAATATCAGCTACATATGCTGTAAAGTCTGTTACTAATCCGCTGTTAACTGTTGCCAGCCAACATCAAAATCATTAACACTAACACCCCGTTAGTTAAATAAAAGATACCAACCACCTGAGTTTCCAACCAGCCGCAGAGTTCTAGATGGTGGTGCAGGGGAGCCATTCTTAAAAGACGCTTGCCAATGCCATCAGGGCCTTTTGTAGCTTTATAATAAGCCACTTGAGCAATTACTGACACTGTTTCAATCAAGAAAATCCCACTGATTATTAATAATATCCAAAGGCTATTTGTTAATAAAGCTACCGCACCCAAAGCACCGCCCAAAGCCAACGCACCTGTATCGCCCATAAATACCCGGGCTGGATTGCGGTTGTGAGCTAAGAAACCGAAACAACTGCCGCTAATGCAGACACAAAATATCATTAATTCTGGCGAAGTTGATGCTACAGATGCACCTAATCCCAAAAGTGCGATCGCACCTAAACCTCCCATCAAACCATCAACGCCGTCGGTAAGATTAGTAGCATTGCTTTCGGCAACTAACACAAAACCAGCTAGCGGCCAAAACAAGAAACCTAAAGGCAATACCCAACCGAAAGGCAAAGCAATGTTCGTAGAAATAGTTGGATTGTGGAACATCAACCACAGACAAAAAAGAGCTGCAAAACCTACTTGCAAAGCCAATTTCATCCGAGGTGAAATACCTTTATTCGACTTGCGACGGAGAATTTGCCAATCGTCGAGCCAGCCGATGAAACCGTAAGCTAAAGTTAAAGCCGATACGGCAACAACATCTGAGTTAAATCTCGACCAAAGTAATGCTACTACGACTCCTGCTGGCACAAAAAATATGCCTCCCATTGTCGGCGTTCCCGCTTTTTTTAAGTGGGCTTGGGGGCCGTCTTCGCGAATTATTTGTCCGGCTTTCAGTTGCTGGAGTACGGGCACAACCAGATAACCTAAACCCGATGCAATGAGAGCACAAACAGCTAGTGGCATAAATAGCGATGCAGGCGCATCCAAAAATCTACCCGCTGCTACATCTAAACCGATCGCTACAATGCCGAGTCCCAAACCCAGCAGCAGGAATAAATTCCTGCCTGTAAGTTTGAAAGGCATAGTAAAAGGGATTTTCTCATCCACAAAGTTATCCATATCACTCCTCAACACACACCATTTGAGAATAAGCATTTGACAATTCGAGAATAGGGTGGGATACAGGAGATTGGGAAATCTCTTGGTTTTTTTTCCCTGTTTCTGGTTGATTCGTTGACCAGCCAAAAACGTTACAAGCCCTAAACTTCAGTAATCGATTCTCCCCAAATTTTAGACTCAAGTTCGGCTTCCGGTTATTCACGAAGCTGCAAGTGAATCTAAAATCTAAAATCTAAAATCGACTTACCATTCTACAGTTATTCGTCGCCTACACCCGCATCATCTTCTGCTTCTTCTTCTAAATCATCGTAAGGGCTGTCGTCAACTGCCATCAACTCGGAAATTTCTTCTTCGTGCAGATAGTCGGGTTCTTGGACATCCCTTGCTAAGAGGCGATTGTTAGATTCCAACCAGTCTAAAAGAGAAGATTGCTGCTTTAATGGAATTACATCGGCAGGTAAGTGGCGAGGTATTTGACGCAGAGATGGGTTGTACATGATTATCGGTTTCTAAAGACAAAGACGCGATCGAGATCGAGTAGAACTAATGTTGTGCCGACTGACTGCTCCTTCCATCGAACACTTGCAAATCGGGCATTTAGCAGAGCTAAGGCATTATACCACAGACACTCTTTGGTTCCGGATCGGATAGGATGGCTGACTGGTTCGGGCGATCGCCCCCAATCATGGGCGCCAGGATAACATTAAAATCCGATATTGCCAATCCCTCTTTAGCCATAAGTATTGTAATCTGAGGCGATCGTTTTTGAAAGTATCGCGGGACACTGGGCCAGCCAGCGGTTGGGTTAAAACAGTTTCCTGGTTTTGCGTCAAAGCCTTATGGTGAAAGCCTTTTACCTTCTTCAACCAATTCTCGAACAATAAATCTCAGGATGGATATAACAGCGGCGATTTTATACCACAAAGACGGTTACGACACCGGAGGGAAAAGACTTCTGGGGCGTCATTCAGCCGGAGAAGGATTTCTCAAAAGCTTAGTCCAACACGGTACTGCTGACTCTCTCTACTGCTGCACAGACAGCGAAGCAACATTTAAGGAGTTTTGTTCGCGCATCCAACCGTGGCTGCAACAACCTCGGAAAGTCCGCTGGATTTCGACGGATCGACTAGATTTGCTATCTCAACCAGGTACAATCTATCGACCCGATCCCGCCCTTGCCGATATGGTTTGGGGGCGCAGATTTGTCAATCAGCGGGCTTACAGCGTTTGTGGCGTTACCCATACGATCGCAACTAAGTATGTCATGGAGTCGATCGGCAATTTGATAACAGCACCGGTTCAACCTTGGGACGCCCTCATCTGCACCTCTAACGCCGTGAAAAACACAGTAGAAGGAGTTCTGAGGGAGTGGTCTGAGTATTTAGCGCAGCGCAACGGCGGTCAACCCGAAATTTTGGTGAAATTGCCAGTTATTCCCCTAGGAGTGGATTGCAGCGCGTTTCCGCAGGGTGTGGAAGCAGTCCAGGCGGGCGATCGACAACGACAAGAACTCGGCATTTCTCCGGGCGATATAGTCGTGCTATTTGTCGGGCGATTGACTTTCTCTGCCAAAGCTCATCCGGTACCAATGTACATCGCCTTGGAACGCGCCGCCCAACAAACAAAGGCGAAAATCCACTTAATTCAAGCCGGTTGGATCGAAGATCCGAGAGAAGAACCCGACTTTAAAAATAGCGCGAAAATCTTTTGTCCGTCGGTGAATGCTATTTTTGTAGATGGCAGAAAGCCGGAAATTAGAGTTAATATTTGGTCTGCCTCCGATATTTTTATTTCGCTGTCCGACAACATTCAAGAAACCTTCGGACTAACACCCATTGAAGCAATGGCCAACGGACTGCCGGCAATTGTTTCCGACTGGAACGGATACAAAGAATCAGTACGGCACGAAATCGACGGCTTCCGCATTCCCACACTCATCCCGCCCCCAGAAGCTTGTTTAGATTTAGCGCTAAATTATCTCGACGGAAGTTTGAATTGGCCGACTTACATGGGTCACACTTCCCTAGCCACAGCAGTTGATATTGACGCCTGCACCCGCGCTTTGTGCAAATTAATTGAAAACCCGGAATTGAGAAGGCGGATGGGTGAAAGTGCGAGACAAAGGGCGAGAGATATTTATGATTGGAAAGTAGTAATTGCTGCTTACGAACAGTTGTGGCGGGAATTAGCAGAAATTAGGGTTTCAGCACCAGAGTCTGCACCTGCAAAAGCCGGGAAGCCACCTTATCCGCTGGGGGACGATCCGTTTCGGGTGTTGGGTCATTATGCGACTAGAACTTTAACCGATGATACGATCTTGAGTCTCGGTGCGATCGCCACACCGGAACTGTTGAGACAGTTGCACACAATTTGGTTTACGAGCTTCGGTCAAGACCGGAGAATCTCTGTTAAAGTTCAGATAGAGATGTTGAATGCGATCGAGCAAAAGGGTTCTCTCAACGTCGGGGAAGTTCTCAGGCGTTATGCAACAAACGAGCAAGAATCAGCATACCTCTATCGGACGCTACTCTATCTTGTGAAATTTGGTGTTTTAGTCATTGGGAATGGGTAATTGGGAATTGGGAATTGGGAATTGGGCATAGGGCATCGGGCATGGGGCATCGGGCATTGATTGCTGGTTGGGGTGCATTTGATTAGTGAAGAGGGCGAAGCATGACCGCATATAAGTTATTAGTTATCATCCCATATGGACTGCGGTCATGCTTCGCCCCTACAGATATATTATTTGCCAAAACCAGATGCAGTCGCTGGGTGTTTTTTATGAGTTATTGGTATACTAATAACTAATAACTAATCACTAATCACTATTGACAACTAAGAGGGCGGGCCCGCACCATCCACCGCCCCTACGAACCGACAACTGTCAACTGTCAACTGTCAACTGTCAACTTATGCTTAAAAAATCTGCACTATTAGAGATAATTGCTGGTAAGAATCGCGGTTTGCTGGCGACTCCAAACGACAAACAGGCGATCTTAAGTGCGATCGCCCAATTGGAAGATTATAACCCCACACCACGCCCTGTAGAAGCCCCAGAGCTTTTAGATGGCGATTGGCGGTTGTTGTACACCAGCAGTCGCGCCCTGCTGAATCTTGACGGTTTTCCGTTGTTGAAATTGGGTCAAATTTATCAATCCATCCGCGTCAAAGAATCCAAAATTTACAACATTGCCGAACTTTACGGCTTGCCTTACTTAGAAGGAATAGTCAGCGTAGCCGCCAGATTTGAGGCGACTTCGGAACGGCGAGTGCAGGTGAAGTTTGAGCGATCGATTTTGGGTTTAAGCAGGTTAATCGGCTATGAATCTCCTGCTAAATATATCAATGAAATTGAGTCGGGGAAAAAATTCGCTGCTGTAGATTTTGGGTTAGATACTCGCGAACAGCAGGGATGGCTAGATGTTACTTATTTGGATAGCGATTTGCGGATCGGGCGCGGGAATGAAGGCAGTGTTTTTGTACTGACAAAAGAGTGATTTTGTGATGTTTGATTGAGTTCGATCGCTCTTAAGACTTCTCAAATTTTTAAGCAATTCTCGCTAGAATAGAAGCGTCAGGGGCATGAACACTTAGACATTTTCAGAATAAATCTATATAATCAAGTTAATTGAATTGAAAAAATGTATGACAACAACAACTGTAGTAGACATCGGGACTTTAATTATCCGCGATCGCAACCTTCGAGGCGGCCGTCCCATTATTGCTGAAACTGGTACTTCTGTCCGCCGCATCGCCGTTTTGTACAAGCAGGGTAATAGTGCGGAAGAAATTGCTAGGCTGATGACTCACTTATCGATCGCACAAGTTTATGCAGCTTTAACGTATTATCATGCTAATCGAGCAGAGATTGATACAGATTTAGCAGAGGAACAAGCAGCTTACGAACAGTTAGCAGAGTTACACTACAAAAACCTGAAGACAAATCCATGAGCA
The DNA here is from genome assembly GCF_020738035.1 of Microcoleus sp. PH2017_28_MFU_U_A. NCBI lineage: Bacteria > Bacillati > Cyanobacteriota > Cyanophyceae > Oscillatoriales > Microcoleaceae > Microcoleus > Microcoleus sp. PH2017_28_MFU_U_A. Next base: position 6,840 of record NZ_JAEQCX010000108.1, on the reverse strand, counting down.
TTATTCTACTGCTGCTAGACGAAGATGCTATGAATTCGGCTCTGCTTGATGCTCTACGCCTGCGGAGTGTTGATGTTATTTCTGTTGCAGAAATAGGAATGCTGTCTCGCAGGGATGAAGAAATTTTGTATTGGGCTAATAAAAATCATCGAGTAACCTATAGCTTTAATACTAGGGATTTTTATCGATTGCATACTGATTTGAACACCCAAGGGGAAGAACATATGGGGATAATCTTGGGACAGCAGAATTATTCAGTTGGGGAACAATTGCGTCGCTTGGTAAAAATTATAGCTAGTAAATCCGCAGAGGAAATGTACAATCAAGTTGAGTTTTTAAGTGCTTGGGGTGAAGAATAAGCGATCCCCTTAACTCATTCTCCTCAATTTATCTTTCTTTCATCCGCGTTTATCCGCGTTCATCTGCGGTTGAAAATCAAAAATGTATGACTTTTGCAAACAATTCAACACTTACTAAAATCCTCAAATCCACAGCCGATCGCAGCTTTAGATATGATAACCGTTAAAACTTAGCGTTAAGAATTGACAATTGACAATTATTGTGATATCTGCTTGAATTTTAATGGGAAAGGCGTTAGTACATTCCCGCCAAGAAACTTACTAACGCCCTTTCTGTACTCCTTACGAATACAACAAGATTATGCCACAAAACGGTTATCAACAGGGATTATCGGCGAATCCTAGTGCGATCGCGTACCAAAAACGGCTTTACCCTTGGGCGATCGCCAAACTCATGCCAAATATGCAGCGGACTGATGTGGGCAGGTTTCGCAGGCGATCGGATGCTGACGGGCACTTGCTGTGTCTGCGTCAACTCATGCCTCAAGCTTCGCTGCTGGTAGTCTTTGACTTGCAACCAGACTAACATTTGGGGCGATCGCGCGATCGCCCTCCCTCTAAAAATAGGGGCTTTTTTCGCGCGATCGCCCTCTAAAATTGGAAAGTTATGTGAGTTTGAGATTAAACTAAAAACTTTAAGCTAGGCTGCACAGGTTTTCATTGTTTAGCTAAAATCACATAAGCTAGTATAAAACTATCCTTAATTTGTTGGTGAATTATGACTGTCATAACTGCAAAATTCATCCTTCCTGAAGCGGGCAAAATTCCACAATGGCAAGCCGCAACATGGGAAGATTATGTTGCGGCTTGCGAAAATCCGTCTTTAGCGGAAGCCAAAATTTTTTTTCATGAAGGATATCTTTGGATCAATATGGGTAATGAAGGGCCTCAGCACGCCAGATTTAACGATCTGTTTACTATCATATTTTTTGTGTGGTTTACCACCAAAGTAGGACAAACTTTTGATTCTCTCAGCGGTTGTGTAATTGAAAAATCTAAAGTGGGTTCAGGTGCGCCAGATAAAGTTTTATACATTGGCGGAGATTTCCCGCAGTGGCAAAAAGGGGAACCTCGACGCATTAATCTCAATCAATGGCGAGTTCCCGATTTAGTTGCAGAGATTTCCGATACTACTTTGACGAGCGATTTAGATGAAAAAAAGCGCTTGTATGCTGCTTTAGGAATTCCTGAATATTGGGTAGTAGATATTAATGGCGTGAGAGTATTAGCATTTCGCTTGCAGGAGAATGGGAAGTATCAGGAATGCGAGTTTTCGGTAGCGCTTGAGGGATTGCCAATTGCTTTGCTTTCGGAGACTTTAAAGCTTTTGACTGAAGGAAATGGGACGGCGGCGATGTGGTTTGCTCAACAAATTGGGAATTTGTAGAGAGGTTGACGAAAAATGCCATCGCCCGCAGCTCACCATACTTTTTTCAAGCTCGACTTTAGGGCGGGCACAATTTATGAATATTTTGATATTTGTGCTAAGGTAAGTAAGTAGGCGGGATTCAACAGAGCTATGTAAAAATATGTAAACAGGGCTAATTTAGCCACGCTTAGGGCATTTGGATACTTGACAATCGTTTACATAATTGCGTTTTACAGCGCCTACATAGTTAATCTAAAAAATATGTCACGATCGTGCAGTAACCTTTCTATTAATTAAAGGAGCAAGTCAATGAATATTGTCTTAAAGCCGGAATACGAAGAGTTTATTCGATCGCAAATTCAAACCGGAAAATATGGCAGCGTTGAAGAATTAATTGGAGAAGCGATCTTACTTTTAAAACAACGAGAACAACGCATCGAAGAGCTGCGCCAGAAAATAGAAGTTGGAACTGCACAAATTGCTGAGGGAAAAGTGACAGACGGAGAACTTGTATTTGCCAGACTTCAAGAAAATATCGATAAAATGCAACAGTCAGGAGTGTCAGTAACCCTGCCCTAAAGGGACGCTCGCTTGTAAGAGCAATCAAGCAATCTGTGCCGATCGGCTATCGTCTTAACTGACTAGCATTATTTAAGTCATGACACTCCTTGAATGCGACGCTAGTTGTCCGGTATCTATACCTGATGAAGTATTAACATTGATGCCTCAAAACAAAACTCCTAAAGCAGAGATTGCATCAGGGGTTTTTTATTTGTACGGGCGATCTGAAGTGGGCGATCGACGTAACCTCGTTGTTTCAGCTCTTTGTGTAAAATAAGTAGTAGCGATATCGCTACAAACCATTGTATTCTCTTTCCCTTTCCCGCATACTAATAACTGAACAGAGGTCGCTAGATAAAAAACCTCTATCGGGGTTATGTCTATTCCAAAGTATACAAATACCTACTTCAACGGATTTTGGACGTTAAACAACTGTCTAGTCACAAGGAAAGCTAATGAACAGTTATACATTTTCCGATGAATCTGTCCGAGATTTGAATGAGATTTGCGATTATATTAGTCGAAATAATCCTAGGACAGCCAGCGAGCTTTTTGATGTGATTCGTCAAAAATGTAAACTTGTCGCTGAATTTCCCAATATGGGCAAACGCTATCACAGTTTAGCCCCCAACTTGCGCGGATTTATTGTTAGGGATTATTTGATTTTTTACTACCCCAGAGCGGACGGGATTAATATTGCTCGCGTGCTGCGGGGCGATCGAGACTTGGAATTATTGTTTTCAGAATTAGGGGAAGATTAATTAGCATTGGATCGCTCGTAAAGGGCGATCGCACTCATCGCACTCTCCTCCAAAAACGCGATCGCCCTAATTTATCTGCGTTTATCTCCGTCCATCTGCCGACATCTGCGGTCAAAAAAATATCGATACCCCTTACAATCACAAACAATCTAAAATATAAAATCATAAAAAAATGCTGCGACTCTCCCAAACCCAACTCAAAATCCTTGAAGAATGCCCCCGCAAATTCCAGCATAGCTACCTAGAACTACTCGCAAGCACCGCCTCCCCTGAACACAAAGAAAAACTCACATGGGGTAGCCACTTTCACCTTTTGATGCAGCAGCGAGAACTAGGATTGTCGATTGAATCCATCACCCAACAAGACCCAGAATTAGGACGATGTGTGGCAGCATTTATCAACGCCGCCCCCGAACTTTTTGCGAATTCAGAAAATAGCGACCAAATTTTCCGCCAAGCCGAGCACCCCCGCATCTTGATTTTTCAAGACTACCTATTCACCGTTATCTATGATTTGCTAATAGCCGAACCAAACGCTGCCCAAATTCTCGACTGGAAAACCTATCCCCGCCCTCAAAAATCAAAATGGATAGCCGAAAGTTGGCAAACCCGACTCTATTTATACGTTCTAGTAGAAACCAGTGACTATTCCCCGGAACAAGTTTCAATGACATACTGGTTCGTACAATTGCAAGGAGAAGAACCGCCGCAAAAACTCACATTTTCCTACAATCAAATAGAACACGATCGCACAAAACAAGATTTAATCCAAATATTGCAGCAGCTAACCGACTGGCGACAGCGCTATACCGAAGGTGGCGAATTCTTCCCCCAAGTACAAATTAGTTCCAATCTTTGCGATTCCTGTCAATTCGCCACTCGCTGCAACCGCACCCAAAATTCCAAAGCTTCCTCATCAAATCTTCCAGCAGAAACTCCCACAAATTGGTTGCCAAATCTTGCTATAATCGAGGAGATATCTATATAATATAACCTTTGACTATCCAAACTCTTTGGACTATCGCTGGGTGGGGGCGGGTTTATAGATATTGTCGATTTGAATTAAAGATTTTTGGTGAACCCGCCCCTACTTTAATTAATGAATTAACCTATGACACAACTACTTCAAGAATTGCAAAATCAACCCTTACCCCAACCCCCTGATTGGCTGATACAAGCTGTCAGAAATCACGCGCCAGAATTACCCGGAAACTATGCCGCTGCACTTCTCTATTATAGAGGAATTCAAAACCCGGAAGAAATACCAGGTTTCCTGAATCCCAAACTTTACCAACCAGCAAGTCCGTTTGAATTCGGACTAGAAATGAACTGGGCGATGGAAAGAATCCAGCAAGCAATAAACAGCGCCGAAAAAGTTGCAATTTGGGGAGATTTCGACGCGGACGGCATTACCTCAACTTCGGTACTTTGGGACGGATTGGGAGAGTTTTTTGTTCAAAATGACCAACTAACTTATTACATTCCCAACCGATTAACAGAATCTCACGGTCTTAATATTCCCGGAATAAACAATTTACATAAATCTGGAGTTAGCTTAATTATTACCTGCGATACTGGCAGCACAAATATCGCGGAAATCGAATATGCTACCAGCTTAAATATTGATACAATTATCACCGATCACCATACATTACCGGACGATCGCCCTCCAGCGACGGCAATCATCAATCCCCGGTACTTTTCGCCCAACCACCAACTGTTTAACCTGTCCGGCGTTGCGGTAGCTTACAAATTAATCGAAGCACTATACCACACATTGCCGGATATTCCGCAACGACCGCTGACCGATTTATTGGAGTTAGTGGCGATCGGCTTAATTGCCGATTTAGTCCAACTTACAGGAGATTGTCGCTACCTAGCACAACTCGGCATCGCACAACTGCAAAAACAAATCACAAATCCCACCCGTCCGGGAGTTGCAAAATTGCTCGAACTGTGCAAACGAGCGGGCGATCGCCCAACCGACATTTCCTTCGGCCTCGGCCCCCGAATCAACGCCGTCAGTCGCATTCAAGGATCCGCCAGCTTCTGCGTAGAACTCCTCACCAGCCGGGACAAAAAACGCTGCGAAGAACTAGCAAATCTAACCGAAATTGCCAACACCAGACGCAAATCTTTGCAAAAAGATGTGGCCAAAGATGCCGCCGAAAAACTAGCCAAACTAGACTTGTCAACCACCAGCGTCATCGTCCTCAGTGACCCACAATGGCCCGTAGGAGTATTAGGATTAGTGGCGGGACAAATCGCCCAAGAATACGGCCGCCCGGTAATTTTATTCTGCACGGAAGGAAGCGAAGAAATCAAAGAAACTATTCCAGAAACTAAATTTATAGATTCTTTTGACTCGGATTCCGAAACACTTTATCAATCTAAAATCCAAAATCCAAAATCTAAAATTGCCCGCGGTTCTGCCCGTTCCGCCAATCAAATCGACCTTTACCAATTAGTCAAAGACCAAGCGCATTTATTGGATAGATTCGGCGGTCATCCCTTTGCGGCTGGCTTGAGTCTCCCAGTTGAAAATATCCCGCTATTTACGGATGCTATAAATCAGCAACTGCGACAGCAATACAGCACGGATAGTTTGACATCGGCACCAGTTGTAGCGGACTTAAAAATTACTGTCGCGGAATTAGGCAAACAGTTATTTCAAGAACTGAAATTGCTTGAACCCTGCGGCATGGGCAATCCCGCACCAAAATTGCTGATTGAAAATTGCTGGTTTAAGAATATCTACAATAGAAATATTAAAGATTCACAGGGAAAAGAAGTAAAGTATATCAAAACTTCTTTTGAAATTTGGGATGAATCTAGTCATGCAGGATTTCCCGGCATTTGGTGGGGACATTACCGAGATGAAGTTCCCGAAGGGCGGTGCGATGCGACTGTCGAACTCGATTTCAATACTTATACGTCGAACTATGAAGTGCGGTTGATAGCAGTGCGGGAACGCACGGATGACAAACAAGTTAGTTCGCAGACTAAAATTGATTGGATATTGGACTGGCGCAAGATAAATAATAATAATGAAGAGTTGCTAGCAGTTATTAGCACACACTTGGAATCGGAAAGGCTGCCAGAAAATCTAGCGGACAATTCAGCAATGCTCGATCGCGAAAACTCGATTATCCTCAAAGAATGCCCCGCAAGCTGGGACGAATTGCGCGTCTGGTTTCGGCAAGCACAGCACACTCAGAAAAAACTCGCGATCGCCTATACTTTACCCCCATTGCTACCGCCGCAGCAAATCTGCCAACAGCTAATCGGCATCGCCAAATACCTCAGCCGCACCAACAAACCCGTCACCAGACAGCAACTAAGCCAAAAACTCGGCATCAGCGACACCTCGCTGCAACTTGGATTCACAACGTTAAAACATCTGGGTTTCAAAGTCAATTATCGCGATCGGGCTTTTCACATCACCAGACAACCCGAAGCCAGAGAAATCGGAGATCATACCTCCAAACCCTTATTCTCTAGCCCCTCAACTCAATTCTTAGTGCCAAATTCCCCCATCGCCGCCCGTTATGCAGCGCAATTCCTAGCAGCAGTCTGGGAAGAACAATTCCGGCGAAAATATTTCTGTGAAGTACCTCTTTCTACCATTGTGTCGATCGCCCGAGAGACCATTTTCCAAGAAGAAGATTATACAGACACTCTCTTCTAATTGGGGCTTGCTGAAAAATCAATCACATATTGCGTGGCATAGGTTTAGATGGCGCGAGGGAGAAAAAAGTGCAAGATAAACAGGTAATATAGATCAAAACCC
>NZ_JAEQCX010000223.1:0-2500 GCF_020738035.1 Microcoleus sp. PH2017_28_MFU_U_A | reverse complement strand
TTTTTGGGCATATTCATCAACAAAAATTCTGACCATGGAATTATTTTTGCCATGATTACCCAACGATTATTCTCTGATAATTGTCCTTGTCCGTGAAGGGCAAAGTTGGACACTGCTTTTAGGGTTGGGTCAAGTTTTCGGTACATGAACGAAAGTGATGCTGTGCATGGCTTTTGACTGATTTTACCTCATAGTCTTACACATTGTCAGTGCCGATCGCGAGTCAAAGTTTTTTCAGGTAAGGGTTTTAGGCTTATTCAGCAAGCCCTAGCTAGCACTTTCGCCTGTTACAGAACCTTTTTTACAAAACTTTCCTTGTTTCTTTAGATTCGTTTTGCTTGTCGGTACGATCGCCCACTTATCGGCTCGATCGCCCACTTATCGGTACGATCGCCCACTTATCGGTATGATGGAATCAATGACGTGGCGATCGACTGACTCACTCTTTTAAGATACAAGGGGCGGGTTCACCAACAATAATTGCCACTCAACCAATAATCTCAAAAACCCGCCCCCACCCAACGGTAAATCACTTCCCTAAATCAACCGGAAATTAGCAGAAGTAATCGCATTAGCACTCACTCCAATCATCACACCCAACTCCTGTCCCGTCAAGACATTTTTGATGAGAGTTCCCTGAGTATTTTGAGTTATTGCTAACTGATTAAAACTTAAACCACCGCTTAATCCAATCAAATCTTGACCCACGGTAAAATCAGCGATTATGTCAAATCCTTCACCTGATTTCAAGACAAAGATATCGTTACCGCTACCGCCAATCAAACTATCATTACCCAATTCTCCGTAAAGAATATCATCACCTTTACCGCCTAGAAGAGTATCATTATCTTCCCCTCCGTACAGGGTGTCATTTCCTTCACAACCTCCCAAAATATCTGCTTGTTCATTCCCTCTGATAAAATCATTTCCAGCCCCGCCGCAGATGGTATCCGAACCCTCATTTCCAAGCAGGGAGTCATTACCTTCACTACCAAGGATGATGTCATCACCTTTACCTCCAAATAAGGTGTCATTACCCTTGCCACCATCGATAAAGTCATCATTTCGATTCCCATAAACGATGTCATCACCTTCGCCGCTATTTAAGGAGTCATTGCCTTTACCTCCAAAGATTAAATCCTTGCCCAATTCACCCAGAATGATGTCGTTTCCTTCATCTCCAAATAGGATGTCATTGCCTTTGCCACCGCTGATAAAATCGTTGCCTTTGTTGCCGTTGAAAATGTCGTTTCCGCCGCCACCATATAAGTTGTCCTTCCCGGAAGAAGCATCAAATATATTGCCGTTGTTGCTGCCGAGAAATTCATCATTTTTGGCAGTGCCTATTTGAATGCCGGATACACCGAGTATGGTATTTTCAACTGCATTGGGTTGGTTTAAGTTGGGATAGTCAATTTTGTCGCAGATGCAGTCATCATTCGGGATGTTATTAGTTATTGGCGTTACCGATGGTGTTGGCGTCGGTGTTGGCGTCGGTGTTGGCGTCGGTGTCAGCGTTGGTGTCGGTGTTTCCGCAGGCGTTGGTGTGACTATCGGTGTCGGTGTTGGCGTTACGAATGGTACAGGAGTTGGCGTTGTGACAGGAGTTGGTGTTGTTACCGGAGTTGGTGTTGTTACCGGAGTTGGCGTTGTTACCGGAGTTGGCGTTGTTACCGGAGTTGGCGTTGTTACCGGAGTTGGCGTTGTGACAGGAGTTGGTGTTGTTACCGGAGTTGGGGTTGTTACCGGAGTTGGGGTTGTTACCGGAGTTGGTGTTGTTACCGGAGTTGGTGTTGTTACCGGAGTTGGTGTTGTTACCGGAGTTGGTGTGGTGACAGGTACGGGAATATTCACGCCAAAAGTACCTAAACTGCTAGCAGCATTCAAATTACCAAGCGCATCTTTAACCTGACTTCCTTGCAAATTAACCGTGTAAGTAGCATTATCAGCATTATCCCAAATTCCACCTGGGGGCGTCAACGAATATGTCGCTGTACGCGGTGTACCATTTCCGATGGGTGTTGCACTAATAAAGGTAGCAGGAATAGCACCACCTGACCAATTTACAACAACATCAGAATTATCTAAACTGCTAACATCAACTCCACTATTATCGCTGAAAGTAACTGTCAATGTCTGACTTGTACCACCCGCTGTAGTAACGTTAGAAATTGCAGCCAAATTAGCAGTAGGTGCTGTAATATCGGCGGTGCGAGTCAATTGAGCCGCAGCGGTATTGTTGTTACCAACGGTATCAGTTGCCCGCGCTGCTGGAATATCTACGGTGACATTGCCAGTGGCTGTTGGTGTAACTGTAAAACTATAAGTTGTACCAGTACCTGTAAATCCGCTAACAGTGCCATTAGCAACATTCACACCAGTTGTAGTAAATCCTGTGACGTTTTCGCTGAAGGTTGCTGTGACTATGAATGGTGCGTTTGTGGTGGTTGGTGATGTTGATGTTAAGGCTACTGTGGGTGCGGTGATATCGGCAGTGCGA
>NZ_JAEQCX010000107.1:0-24343 GCF_020738035.1 Microcoleus sp. PH2017_28_MFU_U_A | reverse complement strand
TCTTGAAGGAGTCAGTAGAGGCGCTTTGATTTCGCCTTTGAAAGTTCGCATTTGGACTCTTCAAGAATCCCCGTCCCGGAGCGGGCTGGGGAGTATCAAATACAAAGACCGCTTGTGTTGTTGGGCGATCGCCCGTTTGTTACCCTCTGGGCAATGGATAATTGTCGCCCGCTGCCGCAGTCGCTCCGATGCAGAGGGGCATTTTCAGTTTTTGCGACAAACTATACCCCACGTTAAGTTTGAGGTTGTGTTCGATTTAAACGGGGAAAGTAATCGTTTGGAGGCATTGCGCGATCGTGCTTCTAATTCCCTCAGCAGCGCGTTGTAGATTTTAATCTTCGCGGCGATTTCTGTTTGGCGATCGCTCTTTTTGTTGCTAAGGGCGATCGGCCGTACCATCTTAGTCAAATCAGAATTTACACTGCGGTAGCCTCAAGACTAAAATTCTCCGAACAGGACTTTATCAACCCTGGGTTGTGGTAAAATGCTCGTATATACAGTGCTTCTTCGTTAGTTAAAAATATGCGATCGCAACTAGAACAAATTACGCTTCAAGACAGAAATGCCGCTGAAATGGAAATTCGCGACAAGCGGCAGCAAATTAATTACGACACGAAACAGTATCCAGTCGAAATACTCGTTCAAAAATATCTGGAAGGAATTAACGATGATACTAATAAATTGTTTATTCCAGACTACCAACGTCAAATTGTTTGGGATGACACCAGGCAATCAAAGTTTATTGAGTCTGTAATTTGGGGGATACCAATACCTTATATATTCGTTGTTGAGATCCGTCATGATGAAAATGATGAACCACGTTTAGAGATCGTAGACGGCGCACAACGCATTCTTACCCTAGCTAGATTTATCAATAACGAATTAACATTAAGTGGACTCGAAAAAATAGAGCAATTAAATGGATTTAAGTTTGCCGATCTACTGCTTTCTCGTCAGAGAAACTTCAACCGAACTACAGTTCGGATTATCCAACTAACCCAAGCTGCCAACGAGGAAGTCCGAAGAGATGTATTTGAACGGATACAATCATTTTAACAGCCAAGTAAAGAAATTTCAATAAAGCACAAAATATACTGCTGCAATTATTGGTATAATCAAAATAATTTGTGCATATTCAATATGTTGGCAGTCGAATATAATCATGGAAACTGTATTCTTAGAATTTAATATACGTGCTAAAGATGTGGATGATTACTTTGTATTTTTGGACAGCCTGGAAAAACAGACAACGCAGTTAGCTTTACTTGATACTACTGGCAACTACCAAATTAAAAGCCTAGATCCAGAGTTAGCAAAAACGCTCAAAGCCAATGGTTTTTTGTTGCTATATAACTTGGTTGAATCCACTATGCGAAATGCGATTGAAGCCATATTTGAGGAGTTCAAAAATAAAGCAGTCACCTTTGACAAACTCAAACCAGAAATTAAACTGATTGTCCTCCAAAATCTTAAAAATCGTTCTCCTAAGAAAATTTATTTAACAATTAATCAACTCTCTACTGATATAATCACAGCTACATTTGAACGCGAGGAACTGTTTTCAGGAAATGTGGATGCTAGGTTAATTAAAGAAATAGCAGACAAATACGGTTTTTCATATCAAACAGACTTTGCTAAGACCAAAAATGGGCAAAATCTTGTAGTGATTAAAAGTAATAGAAATGATTTAGCCCACGGGATTAAGTCTTTTGAAGAAGTGGGGGGATATCAGGCTATTGAGGAACTATTAGAAATGAAGGAAGAAGTCATAGAGTATTTGCATCAAATACTTGAGAATGTTAAAAGTTATCTGGACAATCAAGAGTATTTGGACGTAAATACAAATAATCCTTAATTTTAGGCTAAGAAACCGGGTTTCTAGAGTAATTTTGGTTGGGTGGCGACATATCTCATAAGAAACCCGGTTTCTGGGAATGATGGGAGGGGCAAGAAACCGGGTTTCTAGGGTAATTTTGGTTGGGTGGCGAGATATCTCCGAAGAAACCCGGTTTCTAGGAATGATGCGAAGGCTACTTCCGCACCATCACTGACTTAATTACAGCATTCGGTTGATACTTGTTAGTCTCAAAAAATCCCCCTTTACCCGCGCCATAAACTCCTGCAAATTGTTTCCCTTCAGCCTTGGGAACAAATAAGAACTTCTTGCTCGGCTGGTTGGCAAAAACCACATTTTCTCTCGATTCATTATCCACATTATAAGATAAAGTAGTCTTGCCGTAAATTGCCTCGGCTTGTTTTAATGTCATTCCTGGCCCGACGCCTTGAGCTGTTTTATAATTAGAATTGTCAGTCATCAAAAGTTCGATCGCATCCGCATCTTTCAGCTTTGTACCCGCAGCGTAGATAATCCGATACTGTACTTTTCCCGATCGACTAATCGCCACTGCATCGAAGTCTACCATAAAAGGAGACTCTACCTTAAACTGGGCTGTGGAACCTAGAGCCTGCTTGAGTTGTCCCAAAGTCATGCCGATTTTTGCTTCGCCAATTGTGCGATCGCCAATTGCTACACTTGCAGAGGAAGGTTTTGCAGCAGCATTGGCTACTTCCCCCAGAGTATTTGCACCTGCGCGCGCCACAGCAGCGCCGGGAGTCGAGATGAAGGTGAAGTGACTGGCGATCGCCAGCAAAACAGCTATCATTGATCCAGATAAGATTTTTATATTCAACATGACTAATTCTCCTAGATTGCAACTTCGACTATCAACCCGCATTTTCTGGACTGTCCTAGGGATAACTTTATTAGTTTGGATTCTTAGAGGTGTTGGCCTCTTAACATTCCTTCCCGGTGGTGTTATTTGGATACTGATTTTTCTGTCTTTTGTTGCGGGTATACTCAGCACTGTACTGCGCCGATAATCTCATATCCGGTAAGTGACAAAATTTAATAATTTAGTTTTCTGTTTGTTTCGTCTTACTGCTGAAACTCATTTTATTTGATTTGATTAATAAGATCGTTTTGATAAAAAAATGCTACAAAATAAATATTATGTTTGTTTATCATACCATTGGGGTCGAGTGCGGAGCTGTTAAATTGTCGATAGGTAGCTAGAGATTTTTGGTGGCGACACATCCTACAACTACCAACTACCAACTACCAACTACCAACTACCAACTACTAACTACTAACTACTAACTACTAACTACTAACTACTAACTACTAACTACTAACTACTTTAGCAATTACCATTTGTTTGATTGTTTCATTGCCTTTCCCACAGTCACATTTAACTGAGCACCGATCAACATCGCCAAACAACACAGATAAAGCCAGAGCAGCAAAACGATAAAAGTTCCGATCGTGCCGTAAGTCCAATTGTAATTGCCTAAATTCAAAACATAAAATCGAAATAAACCTGAAAGCATCGCCCATAGCAGAGCTGCAAACACAGCCCCGGAAAAAATCGGTGTCTCTGGGTGACGGCGGCTCGGCCCGTAGCGGTAAACAAAGGCAAAGGCAAGGGATACAATGCCCAAGGTGCTAGGCCAACGCCACAGTCGCCAAATACCTAATAATTGTGCTTCTAAGGGACAATCTGGCAGAAACATTAGGCAACTCTTGACATCTTTTAAATTGCAATTTGCTACCGACTCTAACAGGCAACTCTGGCGGGCAATAGCTTGCACAATTAAGTCGCTGACAAAGACAACTCCTGATGCTAAGATTAGTAGCAAAATTGTACCAATGCTTAGAGAAATAGAAATAAGTTTTGCTTTAACAAAAGATCGAGTTTGAGTAGCCGGGATTTGATGAATTTGATCGAGGGCGGCCATCGCGGCGCTCATTACTCCAGAAAATGCCCACAGCGATACTACAAAACTTAGTGAAAATAGCTGTTGGTTGCGTATTGAAAGAATTTCTGTGAGGGAACTCCTAATCAAATTTCGGATTTCATCGGGTATAACTTTGCCCAAAAGACCGGCCATTTGATACAGTGTTGATTGCAAAGGTTCAAACAGGGCGATCGCCGACAAGATAGCCAAGAGCCCAGGAAACAGCGCCAGCATAGAATTGTAGGCCATTTCGGCAGACAGCCCGGGTAACCGCTGCTCTCCCGCTTTCATGCAGACTTCTTTGAGCGTGCTCCAAGTCAAACAGCGACAAAACAGCCAAAAATCACCAAATTTCGTTTTGACAGCTCTCAGCAGCCTCAAAAGTGCCTTAAACAAGGCTAAAATCAGGTAGCGCAACCAGTAATAAATGTTCATAGCTTACAAATTCCCAATGACTAATGACCAATGACTAATCTAAAATCTAAAATCTAAAATCTAAAATAAACAATATGTCTCAAGATATCAGACAGTGGTTAGATGAAATTAAGCGACTACAACAGCAGTTGACAGAGGTTTCGCGCGATCGCGATGACGCTGGTGAAAGTGCGGCTCAATGGCGCCAACTCTACAATACTGAAGCTGAGCAGCGCCGGAATGATGCTAAGTTAACTCAGCAAAGCATCGATGCTTTGGAAGCACAGATACAGGAATTTCAAAGTTTCTCCCCGATTGCGCCGGAAGGCGATGAGGCTGGAGTTGCTCGCCAGCATGAGGTTGAACAACTGCATACAGTTGGGGAACTTAAAACTAAGTTAACAGAAGTTCTCGAAGAGCGCGATCGGGCGATCGAACAAATCAAACAACTCACCCAAGCCCTCAAACAAGAAGAAGCCCGTCACGCCGAGACTAGCAGAAATTTAACCACCGCCCTAGCAGACGCCGTTGACTTGCTCACCAAAGCACAAACTATTCCTACTGCAAAAATGGAACCATCACCAGCCTATTCTCTCGAAATAGTCCCTACTCGCACTGCAAATCCGGGCGAAACTGCGATCGAAATCCGCCAAAATCCCGCGCAAATTGGCCGGAATCCCGCCCAGCTTCCACCTTCTAAAAACCAGTTACTCGATTTACCGCCGTTTGGGAATTAGTCATTAGTCTGTAGTCTGTATTCCAACACTCGCATCGGGTTTATGGCGATGGGCGATCGGAAATCATTTTAAAGTTTTGGTTTCTTCAATTAGAAACCTGATAAATGGTTTTACTCCGATCGCACGGATGGAAACATCGACCGCGACTAAACCAATTGTAGCAGCGATCGTTACTGCGAGTACCCAAGTTTTTAGGCCTCCAGGCGTTTGCGTAATTAAGGTACAAATTATCTGAAAAGGTTTAAGAATGCCCTCGAATTCTTCGATTGTTTTTTGGAATTTAGCAATATCCTGATTATAAACTTCAAACTCCCGTTGGTATTGCTCTTGTTTGACCTCTAGGCGAATGAGTCTTTCTTTTAAGTCCTCCAAGCCTTCCAATTCTTCTATGAGCTTTTTATTTTTGTTAAACATGGTGGTTTCCTCTAAAACTTACAACGATAATAACGAGGGTTTAACTGAAAATGCAAATTTTGAGAACGGATTATGTAGATATAAATAGATGTCAAAAGAAAGTAGAATTTAGTAGAAACTGGTAGAATTAAGTGGTTGGATACTTCCAAAGTAGAATTTAGTAGAAACTGGTAGAATCAAGTGGTTGGGTACTTGCCAGGTTTCGGAAGCATTGATAGACTGATATTATCGTCTCTCAAAGGTAAAGGCAATGAAATTACCCAGGTATGAAGACCATGAAAAAGACTTTCTTGCAGCAATGGCAACGAAATTTGGCTTTACTGGCAAAAATCTGATAGTATTTTTGCTGCGGTTCTGCGAAAAAGATGCAGAATCGAATGATAGGACTTTAGCTGATGAATGGCAAGGTGAATTACTAGAGGGAACTAAAAAGGAAGAGAAAAATCCGAATGATACTAAAAAAAGTGTAGATGCGGCGGCTGCTATTTTGCGCGATCGTTTACAGGTAATTTGCGACAAGCTGAAAGATGCAGGGTGCGACTTTGGGGGAACTGAAAGAGGCCGCTGGAAAATAGGTAAAGCATGGTTACAAAAAGTTAAGTTTCCTGAATGGGCAAAAGAACAGGGTTTAATTAAACCGCGCACTATCGAAGAATGTTGGAACGAATTAAAAACGCAAGCTAAAAAATACCAGCCCGCTACAGATAAAGAAATTCAATCAGAATTAATTGTGCAGATATGGGAACCGCAATTAGGAAGTATGGGCAATCGACGCAACATCAAACGTCAACAAATCCCAGTTAATAGCGATTTAATTTATCGAGTGATTTCTCCCCAAGTCGGATATTTAATCTTATTGGAACGGGAACCTAACGGCACGATAGTTTGTTTGTGTCCTTCGGAATATGCCCCCTCATCCTACCATGCAGGGAAAGAGACGGTGTTACCTCATCCTGACTCCGACGAGTATGAGTCTTTTGGCTTGGATGAGCTAGGATGGGAACAACTGCTTGCTGTGATTACTCCTGAATTACCGCCTTTTCAGTGGTTGGAAGATAGTCGCCAGAAAGCCTTAGAAGTCAATCAAGAGCATTTGGCAGAAATTTTGGACTATGTGAATGGTCAAACGAACGCTGAGGTATTATATACGGAATATTTGGTTGTTAACTCTCAGGGGTAATACAGAAACAGGCTTTTGCACAATAGACTGGGTTTCTCAGCCTTAAATTCTGCAAAAAGCTGGTTTCTTGGGGTTTGTGGAGAATAGCATAAACCCCATTTTTATCGACAAAATTTACTTTTAACCTACAGGAATATTTGCTATGAAAACAATTGAAGACCTGAATAAAGAAGTGGTTGAACTGTATAACGAAGGCAAATTCAATGAAGCGATACTCGTTGCTGAACAAGCATTAATCTTAGCTAAATCCCTTCACTCAGGCGACCATGCTGATGTGGCATCCAGTCTGAATAACTTGGCATCACTCTACAGAACCCAAGGACTTTACCGCGAAGCAGAACCTCTCTACCAACAGGCATTAGAGATGAAACAACGCCTATTTCCAGGCGACCATGCTGCTGTGGCAACGAGTCTGAATAACTTGGGCTTACTCTACCAATTCCAAGGACGCTATAGTGAAGCTGAACCTCTCTACAACAAGGCATTAAAGATGTGGCAATGGATGTTTAAAGGCGACCATCCTGATGTGGCAACCAGTCTGAATAACTTGGCAGGACTCTACGAATCCCAAGGAGACTACTCTGAAGCTGAACCTCTCTACAAAAAGGCGTTAGAGATGTGGCAACGACTGTTTAAAGGCGACCATCCTGATGTGGCAACCAGTCTGAATAACTTGGCAGAACTCTACAGATCCCAAGGACGCTACCGGGATGCTGAACCTCTCTACAAACAGGCATTAGAGATGTGGCAACGCTTCTTTAAAGGCGACCATCCTCATGTGGCAATCAGTCTTAATAATCTGGCATTACTCTACGACTCCCAAGGACGCTACCGGGATGCTGAACCTCTCTACAAACAGGCATTAGAGATGACAAAACGCCTATTTACAGGCGACAATCCTGATGTGGCAATCAGTCTGAATAACTTGGCAGAACTCTACAGATCCCAAGGACGCTACCGGGATGCTGAACCTCTCTACAAACAGGCATTAGAGATGTGGCAACGCCTGTTTTCTGACGACCATCCTGATTTAGCAAAAAGTCTGAATAACTTGGCATCACTCTACAGATCCCAAGGACGCTACCGGGATGCTGAACCTCTCTACAGACAGGCGTTAGAGATGTGGCAACGCCTCTTTAAAGGCGACCATCCTGATGTGGCAACCAGTCTCAATAACTTGGCAGAACTCTACGACTTCCAAGGACTTTATCCGGAAGCAGAACCTCTCTACGAACAGGCATTAGAGATTTACCAACGCCTATTTACAGGCGCTCATCCTGATGTGTTACTCAGTCTCAATAACTTGGGATTACTTTTAGCAGCTATGCATCGGCCCAAAGCAGCATTTGAAAAAATGCACGAAGCAATCGAAATGGACGATCGGTTGATTCGTCTTAATTTTGCCTTTAGTTCAGAACAAGAGCGACTAAAATCCATTAAAAATAGTAGAGTCAATTTTGATGCTTTCCTTTCCTTAGTTTCTCAATATTTCTCCAACTCTCCCGAACAAGTCCAAAAAGCCTTAGATGTCGTTCTCAAACGCAA
Organism: Microcoleus sp. PH2017_28_MFU_U_A; assembly: GCF_020738035.1. NCBI lineage: Bacteria > Bacillati > Cyanobacteriota > Cyanophyceae > Oscillatoriales > Microcoleaceae > Microcoleus > Microcoleus sp. PH2017_28_MFU_U_A. Next base: position 16,258 of record NZ_JAEQCX010000107.1, on the reverse strand, counting down.
ATCTATGACGGCGGCGGCGCTAGCGGCGTTTAACTTTGCCATCCACAGTCAACGCTATTCCCACCTCAAACCCGAGTTTAATCGCCTCCGTTCTCTGCAAGAACAACTCTATCACCGCATCAATAACCCTCCCCTTCCAGATATAGAAAAACCCATAGAAGTTTATCATACTCGTTTGGGAGAGTATCAAAAAGATATTGCGGAATTAGAACAACAATCTCAACAATTAGAAAAAGAACTAGCCACCCAAGTTCCTGAAATTCAACTGGAACATCAAACCGTAGATCGTCGGGCGGTTGCGTTGGAATTACCCGCTAATGCCGTATTAGTGGAATATGTGCGGTTCGATCGCTATGATTTTACAGCCCCCGAAGGTAAAAACTGGAAGTCTGCCGAATATTGGGCATTTATTTTACTCGCCGAAGATTCCGATGCGGTGCAGATGATTTCATTAGGTGAAGCCCAACCCATTGACGAGTTAATTGAAAAAGTGCGTCAAGTTTTAGAATTAAAAACTCCTTCAAAACAAGGAAAGGGCAATAAAAAGGGTACTCTTTTCAAGAAGTATCAATATAACCCCGAATATCCCAACGCCCTACGCGAAAAAATATTTACACCTCTCCTTTCGATTCTGCAACCTTACCAAAACATTTTTATCGCCCCCGATTTCCAATTAAGCCTGATTCCCTTTGGCGTTTTGCCCGTCGATGAAACCGGCCAACAGTTATTAAGGGATAATTATCAAATCAGTTATCTCAGTAGTGGCAAAGATGTTTTAAGATGGAAACTTGAAACAGACCGTACCGCCTCCGAATCCTTAATTATTGCCAATCCTAATTTTGACTACCCCGATCCTCCTAGTGAAGAGACATCTGAAACCCAAGATTCACATGACAATTACTTTAAGCCCCTTCGTGAAACCGAACCCCTAGCCAAAAGTATTGCAAAAAAATTAGCCATTCCCAATCTCTATTTAGGCGATGAAGCGGTAGAAACCCTGTTATCTCAAACAGCAAGTCCCCGCATTTTATTAATTGCCACGCATGGCTATTTTGAACCAGAAAGTCCCTCACTCAACCTCACCGAAAACCCGTTAGATCGCTTTGCCGTGGCCCCGGCTAATAATGCCATGATTCGTGCGGGTTTAGCCTTTGCTGGGGCAAATACTTCGCGACAAGGGAAAACTTTACCAGAGGATGCAAAGAAAATGGGGAAAGGATTATTATTAGCTCAGGATGTGGCCGGGATTGATTTATGGGAAAATGAAGTAACGATTTTAATTGCTTGTCAAACTGGCTTGGGAGACGTGCAATTAGGAGAGGGAGTTTTTGGGCTGCGGCGTGCCTTTGCGGTGGCGGGATGTAAGGCTTTAATTATGAGTTTGTGGGAAGTTCCTACCCGTGTTTCTCTGTTGTTGATGGATCGGTTTTTAAGTGATGTTGAGCAGGGTTTAGGTAAGCGAGAAGCTTTATTAAAGGCTCAATCTTATATTCGCACAATTACGATTCAGGAGTTACGACAATTTCCTCTGGGTTGTGATATTGTCGATGAGTTTATCGATGATAAAAAAGTTATTTCAGAGGAGTTTATTGAGGCTAACCCCGATTATCAATTGTTATCTCATCCCTATTTTTGGGGTGCATGGATTTCTCAGGGGGAAATGTAGAATGTCGCGTCTAGGGGCTAGAGATTCGGCTATTGGTGTCAACTTCAGACTCAAAACCATAGGAAATGTCGCTTGTAGTTGAGTCTAGATCCCCCTAAATCCCCCTTAAGAAGGGGGACTTTGAAAAGACTCTTGTCCCCCACCCCACAAGAAATTTTAACTAAGAGTGGAACAGGCATCTTGCCTGTCCTATTTCTTAGTCTCGCGTTGCGCGGACTTCGTTTGTGTAGACGCGGTTTCAACCGCCGAGGATCTTGATATAACTGGAAATTTATGAAATTATTTGATTCTGTAGTTGAAATCGATCCTAATGAATATTTCCTGAATAATGTCGCTAAGCTAATGGGCATATTAAGAAGTTTTATCGGCTCATGATATTAGTCTAAATTTGATTGAAAAATATCTTAGAGTTCTCCCGATTTTTCTCTCGCCCATGCTCGCACGGCTTTACGCAGAGAAAGCCGCCCAGAATAACGATTTTGCTCGATTAATTCTGGTATTTCTTGTATCGGAAGACTTGGAAAAATTGAGCTAGTTTGTACCTCTATATATTCTTTCCCCGACCGTTGGTAAATTTTGAGTTCACCCGAATCGTAACACCAAATTTCAGGAACACCCAACCGAGCATAAATGGGAAAACGACTGAGAGATTTACTCGTTACGTCTATTTCTAAAGCCAAATCCGGCGGCGGATCTTGTTCCAAATTAAACTGGAGTTTGCCGCGAATTTTTGGCTCATTTTGGAAGTAGAAACAATTGTCTGGTTCTACTCCAGCTTTTTGGATTTCTCGCTTCCAAGTGGTTGATCCTAAACTTGCATAATCTTGCTCCAACACTTCTGCTATATCTTTAACAGTATCGCCGATCGTTTCTTTGTAGTATTCATGTTCGGGTAAGGGTGTCATAATTTCTAAAGTTCCATTGTCATAGGCGAATCTAGCAGCACGGCTTTCACCGAGATCCGCGAGCAAGTTCTCAAATTGTTGCCAACTGATATTATACATAACAACTCGATCGGCACGAGGTTTGGTTAGTAACATAACTTTTTCTCAAGAGTGTTTGACAGATAATCCTATTATAGCCGAAGGAAGTTCGGTAACGGATTTGGCTCCCATCAAGGAAATCCGCTTGACTGAAGAAGAAAAGACACAGACGAGAACAGAGAGTATTCATATCTCCTGAAATAAAACTCAGTTAAATTCATCCGTGTCTCCGTGTTCAAATCCGTGCCGTTTCTCTCTTCCTTCTGCTTAAAATCCCATCGCGCCAGCTACTGCATCCAAATTCGGAGCAATTCCTTGCTTAAAGTTGTTCTTGCTGTGATTAATTGCCGTATCTGGGTCTTTCAAACCATTACCAGTGAGTACACAAACCACCGTTGCTCCTGTTGGAACTTGGTCTTTTACCTTCAGCAAACCGGCGACAGAAGCAGCGCTAGCTGGTTCGCAGAAAATCCCTTCTTCGGATGCTAACAAGCGGTAAGCGTCGAGAATTTCTTCGTCGGTGACAGCAGAAAAACTGCCGCGGCTGGCTTCGGAAGCAGCAACAGCCTGTTTCCAGCTAGCAGGGTTGCCGATCCGAATTGCTGTCGCCAAAGTTTCTGGGTTCGCCACTGGTACACCCGTTACCAACGGTGCTGCTCCGGCTGCTTGGAATCCCATCATTCGTGGCAAACGCGAACATTTATTCACTTGGTGGTATTGACAAAAACCCATCCAGTATGCTGTGATGTTTCCCGCATTTCCCACGGGAATGCACAGCCAGTCGGGGGCGTCGCCCAAGGCGTCCACCACTTCAAAAGCGCCGGTTTTTTGGCCTTCCAAGCGGTAAGGGTTGACGGAGTTGACCAAAGTTACAGGATAATTTTCTGCCATGGAGCGGACAATTTCTAAAGCCCGATCGAAATTTCCGACAATCGAAATGACTTCCGCACCGTAAAGCAAAGCTTGGGCCAACTTGCCCAAAGCCACATAACCTTCGGGAATCAACACGAAAGCCCGCATCCCCCCGCGTCTGGCGTAGGCTGCTGCCGCTGCCGAAGTATTGCCGGTACTGGCGCAAATTACAGCTTTGGCGCCGGCTTCCTTCGCCTTGGAAATCGCCATTGTCATCCCCCGGTCTTTGAAACTACCAGTGGGGTTGAGGCCGTCGTATTTCACCAGCACGCGCACATCTCTACCGATGAGAGAGGCGATCGCAGGTGCTGGAATCAATGGAGTATTGCCTTCTTGGAGTGTCACTACCGGCGTGGTTTCAGTCACCGGCAGGTAGGGGCGATAAGCTTCGATCAAGCCCGGCCAACCGTGAAGTTTCGGCGAGGCTGCGCGGGCAGCGGAGTTAGCAGCAGAGTCAGTTACAGGTAGAATCAGGGTCACGATGTCAATGGTTTCTAGGCTTTGGCAAAGAATTTACACTAATTTTAGCTCGATCGGTTAATTTAATGTTTGATACGATCCGTTCAGGTTAAAGTAACTTAATGGTGTGAATGTGTAGATATGTCTACTCAATTACTAATGTCAAATAATTCCTCCACTCTTTCTCGGCCTCAAGTCACGGCTAGCAATCCCGAAATCGCTAGTTCTGCTACGCTATCGACGGGTTTTGCGCGCAAAGTAGATTCGGTGAAGTGCCCCTACCAAGCCGATCAGCAAGTTAAGTTCCTGCACCTGCAAGCAGAAATCGACTCCTTGCTGCTGGAAGTCCAAACCCTCAAACAGCAGCGCTCCGTTGCTGGATCTCAAGTTGCGATCGGCAAAAATTCTGCTGTGGGCAACGGCAATTACCAGTAACAACTCGTGCTAATTGTGCCGCCCCTGTGGTATAAAAAGTAAAGTTTTGTTAACCGCAGTGTTTTTTTTAACCAAAAGCGCTAGCCATTTAATCCGCGGCTAGCGATTGCTAGCATTTGCGAAAACGCGCTTGCCTAGTGCTCAACTCGTCTGCTAATTGTTAGTAGCGAGCTGATATTTTACTGCGTTAATTTTGTTAAGCCATCCACTTGGCATACGGAGAGTAGACATCAATTTATGACAGCATCGATCGAAAAACCACTAAATTTGACATCCGCAAGGGACACTTCCAACCTGCGCCTCAAAGATATTCTCCAAACCCTGCCGCGCGAAGTATTTGTCAAAAACCCTCGCAAAGCTTGGACAAAAGTCATCGTCAACGTTCTTCTAGTTGCTGTTGGTTATTTTGGCCTAGCAGTATCACCTTGGTATTTACTGCCCCTGATGTGGATTTTCACAGGTACCGGATTAACCGGTTTTTTTGTGATAGGCCACGACTGCGGACACCGGTCATTTGCCAACCGTCGCTGGGTAAACGATTTAGTCGGACATCTCGCATTTCTCCCGTTAATTTTTCCGTTTCACGCATGGCGTCACGGACACAATTATCACCACAAGCACACCAACAAAATTGGTGAAGATAATGCTTGGCAACCAATGACAGCAGAAAGCTACGCTGCCGCGCCCAAAGCATTACAAATAGCTTATCGTTTAATCTTCGGCCCAATGTGGTGGATTGGATCGATCGCCCACTGGGCAAAAGTACACTTTATGTGGTGGCGCTTCAAAGAAGGTCAACAACGCGAACAAGTGCGGTTTTCGGTTTTTGTGGTTTTGATCGGTGCTGCGATCGTATTTCCGACTTTAATAGCCACCACAGGCATTTGGGGATTCATCAAATTTTGGTTGATGCCCTGGATGGTTTACCACTTCTGGATGAGCACCTTCACCATTGTTCACCACACAGCGCCAGACATTTCATTTAAAGCACCAGAAGAATGGAACGAAGCCCAAGCACAACTATCGGGAACAGTTCACTGCGACTATCCCCGCTGGGTTGAGTTTCTGTGCCACGACATTAACGTGCACGTTCCCCACCACCTTTCAACTGCTATACCCTGGTACAACTTGCGCCTAGCCCACAGCAGCTTAAAGGAAAACTGGCAACCTCATCTCTATGAAACCAAATTTTCTTGGTCTTTAATGAAGCGGATTGCAGACAACTGTCACCTGTACAACCCCGCTGGTGGCTATCAAACATTAGAGGAATTTCACGCTCAAACCAAATAAGTTTGAAACGCGATAAATCCCCTAAAAACCCGGTTTTGTTAAACAAACCGGGTTTTATTAATATCACAATCCCTAGCTAGAATTTTTGATAAATCTTGCTTTTAGCGCAGTCTAGATCCCCCTAAATCCCCCTTAAAAAGGGGGACTTTGAGCATTGCCTGTCCCCCCTTTTTAAGGGGAGTAGGGGTTGACTTTGAAATTACTCTTGTCCCCCCCTTTTTAAGGGGGGTTAGGGGGGATCAGCGGGGCTAATAGTCAAACATTAGATTACATTTGACATGAAGTTGACACCAATTCCCAATTACCCATTACCAATTCCCAATTCCCAATTCCCAATTCCCCATGAAACATGATTTTCAATCCCAATAACTGTCGCAACGAAAGCGAAGTAGAAAGCAAACTCATTGTCAGTTATTTGTTGCCAAAACTCGGCTATACCCCCGACACTTGGCACCAAGAAATCGCCTTTGGGAATATTCGCCTAGACTTCCTTTCCTTTGCCACCCAAGTTATCCCCATAGTGTTCGATGCAGACTCGCCCATGAGTTTAGTCATGGAAGCAAAACATCCCAAGGAAAATCTAGACCGCCATCGGCGGAAACTGAAGCGTTACTTAACAAGTTTAAGCATCCGCTACGGACTCATAACTAACGGGAAAGAAATTAGAATTTATGCAAGAGTGAGCGATGATATTCAGCTAGCATTTCAGTGCGCCGGACAAGACCTTGAAAGTAGAATTGATGAAATTATAGCTTTAATTGGCAGAGATAGTTTAAAGTTTGTAATAAATCCAGATAATCTAGAACTGGAAGATAGTAAAACTAATTTAGTTACTCCTGAGTTAATTGCCGAAGTATCGGTACAACAAAACAATCCCGCCACCGCAGAACCTGAAATCATTCAAGTCTCATCCCCCGAACAAATACCTGAAGATATTTTAGTTAAATCATCCGATTTAATCATTCCCCAAACCCCGCAAAATAGTATGAAAATAATAGCAGTTTACCACAACAAAGGCGGCGTCGGTAAAACTACAACTGTAGTCAATTTAGCCGCAGCCCTGAGCAAGGAAGGTAAAAGAGTCCTAGTCATCGACTTAGACAGTCAGGCAAACACAACCTTTGCAACTGGTTTGGTCAAATTTGAAGATGAAGAACAAGATGATTTGAAAGATTGCAATATTCTTCAAGTTTTGCAATCAGAGGATTTTTACTCCATCGCCGAAGTAGCCCGCGAGTCTAATTTTTGCAATCCTAAAATCGATGTAGTTCCTTCCCACATCGATTTAATGTACTATGAAACGGAACTAAATCAACTAGATTACAGTCGCATGATTTTAATTCAAAAACTAGCGGAAGTAGAAGATAAGTACGATATTGTACTGATTGATACGCCGCCATCTTTGAATTTTTTCGCCAGAGTTGCCCTGATTGCTGCGGATTATTTAATTATTCCTTCTGACTTAAAACCTTTTGCCAATCAAGGATTGATTAATGTCAAGGATTTTATCAAAAAAGTCAATGGATTCAAAAAACAAATCGGCAAAAAACCTTTAGAAATTTTAGGCATCCTCCCTTGCAAAATCTCACCCAATCCTAAGTTTGTACAGTACAGTTTGCCCAAGCGGAGGGAGGCTATTCCCAAACGCTACGGCCTGGAAATTATGGACAGCGTAATTTATGAGAGAGAGGATTTAGCAAAGTGTGCAGAACTATTTAAAATCGTGGGCAATATGGAAATCGCCGATCCGATTTCGGTGCTAGATTTTAAACCGGATTGCACTTCATCCCAAGAATTTGAAATGCTAGCCGAAGAAGTTTTGGTAAAAATAGGTCAGTAAAAACTTATGAAAAAATTATCTCCGTCACTGGTTGCAGTCAAAAGAATTACCTCCGCAGTTCCCCGTTCCAATTTTGCCGATCGCGATTTAGATAAATTAGCTAGACTTATTTTAGACGCCGGAGGCTTGATTAACCCGATCATTGTCCGCCGTACCAGTATGGATGCTTACGAAATAGTAGACGGAAATTTTGAATACTATGCGGCGGCGAGAGCAAAGGAAATTGAACCTCTCAAGGGCGAGACAATTGGAGCATTCATCCTGGAACCAGAAAATGAAGAACTTCTCCTGGAACAACTAGAAATTCTCAGAAAAACCGCAATCACTGAGAATGCTGGTGAAAGTGAAACTATCAAAGAGCAATCAATAACTGAGGCTTCAGTTGAAATTCAAACTCTAGAAGCCTCATCTAGTTTAGAGCAGCGAGTGACAAATATTGAAGCCCGGTTAGAAATTCAAATTCATGAATTGAAAGCTGAACACGCCCGTGAAAAAGAGTTGTTAGCCGAGAGAATACAAGAAATTGAAAACCTAATTGCCCAACAATTACCTCTGTTAATTGAAGCGCAGTTGGCTAACAGAATTAATGAGTTTAAAGCCGAGCTTGCATCTAAAAAATCGACTTTGGTAGATACTGTGCAAGAAGTTGAACAGGTAACTTCTCAACCAATGTCGCTGTTGGAGGCACTCAATACTCAAGATAAATCTCAACTGAAAGCGAATTTTGAATATACTAAGTTAGTGAACGATAAAATTATACAACGAATCCTCGACGAAAAGCGAGATGTGAAGCCGTTTGTGTCATTTGCCAATGTGGTGGAACGTATTCAAGGGCTAGGCGACAAAACAATGATTAAAATTATTGATTACTGGCAAAATACTCATAAGTTGTGAGCCGTCTCAATTGCTTTTTTGGGGGCGGGCTAGAAGCCCACCCCACAAGAGTTAAAACCGGATTTCTGAAAGGTGATTGACTAGGAGCAAAAATACTCACAACTGGCAATTCCTGCTAAACCTGAACACGGTAGCGATCGCCCGATCGCCAAAAAAAGTAAAGATGAGTGAAGCAGTGTATAATTTGTGTCCCCCAGCCAGTTAAACTCATCACAGTCGATTTTTTGTAGGAATTGCAGTCAGTTTTGCCGTTAGCGAAGCCCTCGTTGCAGGATCGCCCGGGCCCTCACCCCACAGCCAGCCGCACAGGTACAGCACGCCGCCGATATCTCTCCCAGATTTAGAGACTCAGGCCAACAAATCCTTTAACTAACCAAAGTCTGAGTAAGGTGTTTGTCTCGCACCCTATCATTAGAGTTCTTGAGTTAGTCCTGTGGCACTTAAAACCCAGGCTGTAAAGTGCAAATATATATAATTACCCAAACACCTGATTTTAATGACAAAAGGGGACTTGTAAGAAGATGGATCGATCGCAAGATCAAAACCGAATAGTAGAATATTTGCGGATTAAGCCAATTAGTCACAGTCAGATTTATACTTCCCAAATTGCAGTACCAGAGACTCAGGGGGGAGAAATCCCTCGCGAACGTCGGGAAGCTCTCAGGAGAAGTCTCATCGAGCAAGGCAGCAACTTAATTCCTTTAATTGTACGTCCTACTGAAGCTTACAGCAACGAAGAAGAATACGAAGTTGTCTGCGGCTCAGATTGGTGTATTGTTGCGAAAGAACTCGGCCTTGAGCAAATGTGGGCTTGGGTTTTTGAAATGACCGACGAGGAGGTAGTTGCGGCTCAAGCAGAAATGGAACATTTAGCTCCGCAGCCGACTCAAAAAACTGCACAACTTGAGACTCTACTGCAACAATTTGAGCTATCATTTCAAAAAAAGGTAGAGAGTCTAACAAAACAAATAGAACAATCTGTTAAAAAGAATGAAGACCTGCTAAAAAAACAAGTAAAAGCTCTAGCCGAGCAGAACTTCGATCGCGATCAAATAACACAGATAAAGCATCTGCTAGAACAAGTTGAAAAAACATTTCATGAAAAGGTAGATAAATTGGCTAAAAAAATTGAACAATCTGGCAGCAATAGTTCTCCGAAATCGGAGGTTATTTCGGAGATGAATCTTGAAGGTGTGTTGAGACAGTTGGATGAACTGGAAAAATTGTTGTCAATCAAATTAGATCGCACTGTCCAAATAATTAATCAGTTTGTGGCTGACACGATCGCAGACGTAGAAAATGACCTAAAAAATCAAATTGCCACGCTCCGCAGCCAACTGGGAGCCGCTGCGACGCACTCAGAAATACAGCCCGAGACACCGCCGAAACAGCAGTCGAAGGCGCAGCCAAAAACCCAGGCTAAGAAGCAGTCGAAGGCGCAGTCGAAACCTCAGCTACCGCAGTTGCAGTTAGAATTGCCGTTTCCGCCCCAGCAGCAACAGCAGGAAGACGAGGAAGACTACGATACTCTTTCGCTGAGACGCTTGAAGGCGATCGGCAAAGACCGAAAAGTGCGGGGCTACGCGCGCATGAAACGACCGGAAATTCTGGCTGCGCTCAGAGAAGCTGATGGCAAATAAAGCGGTAATTGTTAAGAGTTAAAACTAATTGTTTGGTGTTCGATCGCGTTTTTATGCAAAATGCGCGATCGGGCTTTTGATACAAATTTCGGCGTTGCTGAGAAAGGAGTATGATTTGCCTCCGAAACTCGCTAGTTTCAGCAACGCCCAATTTTATTGTATTGTAAGCTGGTTTAGGCGATCGCATATCCCGTATGCTGCCGAACGTGATACGGATGAAACCCTAAAACTATCTTGTCTTTAGGCACTCCTAATTCTACAAGTTCTGCGGTAATTCCCGTTTCTATACCATCTTGTTGAATCCAGATTTTTCCGTCAATAATTTCCACATGAACGATACAATCGTGAATTCTTTTAGGCCCTTGCCAGCCATCGTGCATCAGTAAAAAATTGTTTTGTTCGCGATCGACAATAACGCTGCTTTTAATTTCTCCGTGTCCGTAAGAAATCTGGGCATAACTATCTAAAACATTGCGAACAATTTGGCGATATTCATCTAGTCTATCCATCTGATAACTGTCTCCTTTAATGAATCAAAAACTATTAGTTTAAATCTCTTGTTTTCTAGCAAAATCTGCCCAATAGGTTCAGAAAAAATTTCTGCATAAACTTCTGCACGGATTGCCAGATATATTATCCGTTCAGGTTCCGATCGCTGTAGAATATCTTCGTAAACAATATACTGTCCAACAGCTTGTTCTAAGTCATGAACTGGTGAAGCACTCACAAAACTTTTGACTTCTACAGCAATTTTGCGACCTTGTTTTTCGGCGGCAAATAGTTTTTCTGCACCTAGATCGACACTGAGAGTACGTTTGCCAATTTTTAATGGTAGCGGATCTTTGGTTATTGTCCACCCGTCCTTTTCCAGGGCTGTTCTGACATTATTGTGGTAGATGTCTTTTGCTGGCATATTCTAAGCTTAACCATCAACTGTTACCCTAATTATATAATAACACAATGCTTTTCCCAACTCATAGCCGCGGAAAACTACTTGTCGATCGAACTTCAATACCAATTAAGGATAATATTTCTTATAGTCCGAGCAAACAGGAGTCGTGACAGTTTACAAAATCCACCTATAAGTGATGACTAATCCTATCTATCCCGGCATAACTCTCAATAACCACTACCGCATAGTCCGCGAATTGGGACACGGAGGCTTCGGACGCACCTACCTCGCTGAAGATGCCCACCGATTTAACGAACCCTGCGTTTTAAAAGAATTTGCGCCCCAAGTACAAGGAAGTTACGCCTTACAAAAATCCGAGGAACTCTTCGAGCGCGAAGCCGGAGTGCTCTACAAGCTACAACACAACCAAATCCCGCGCTTCCGCGAAATGTTTCGCGTCAGTATAGTCGATCGAGGCTACCTATTTCTCGTCCAAGACTACGTACCCGGTCAAAATTACCGCTTCCTGCTGGATGCCAGGAAGCGTCAGGGTTTGCGGTTCATCGAAGCAGAAATCAATCAACTGCTGATTCAAATTTTGCCAGTCCTCGAATACATTCACTCCTTGGGAGTGATTCACCGCGACATCTCCCCCGACAACCTAATTCTGCGCTTGTCTGACGGAATGCCCGTGCTCATTGACTTCGGCGGAGTCAAACAAATCGCCGCCACCGTAGAATCTCTATTTGCTGAAACTGAAGCTAACGCCACTCCCACCCCCGCGACTCGCATCGGCAAACTCGGCTATGCTCCCGTCGAACAGATGCAAATGGGGATTGTGTCTCCCCACAGCGATTTGTACGCTCTGGCTGCGACGGTTTTGGTGTTGTTGACAGGGAAGGAACCGCATGAATTGCTCGACAGTCAGACACTGAATTGGAACTGGCGATCGCACTGTTCTCTCTCTCCGAATTTGTCCCTGGTGCTGGATAAAATGCTCGCTCAGCAGCCGAACCAGCGTTACTCCTCGGCTCGCGAGGTTTTGCTCGCTCTCTCCGGCAATCCGCTGTTACAGCCACAGCCACAGCCATCCCCACAGCCGGATTTGGGACTCACGCAGCCACCGCCGGACTACACACCTCTGGCCGCACCCATACCCGTGCCAGCCCCCGCCCCGAAGCTTCCGGGAACTCCAGTGCGAGTGGCCACGATCGGCAATCAGCAAAAGATGCCTGCTTGGAAAATGTTTTTGTTCGTAGTGGCGGTGCTATCGAGTATGGGCGGAGTTGGCTGGTTTGCGGGCAATTATGTGTTAAACCTGCAATCAAAAGTGCAGAAGATTCCCGTGACTCCGGGCCCGAAGCAGCAGCAAGAGGATGCTTTGCGCGATCGCTACTCTCGGCTTAAAATTGACGATCGATTCTACAACGGTTACGTCAACCTTGTAGATGAGAATTTCTATGCCAAATACCCAGAATTAAACGGGCGGCTGTTAAAAGAAGGCGACGAGGATCGCCAATGGCGCGAAAGGTGGCAGAAAATCGGCGACGACTTGCTCAACAAGCTCGAAAACCTTAGCAGCGATGCTAGAGCGCGGTTGGGCAGTTACGAGACTGCCGATCTCGATCGCTCCAAAGCCGAGGTTAACAAGCTGAATTTGAGCAGTCGAGCGCTGTACGATTTGGCTGATGCCAAGTTCTTTTATTGGTTTCCACAGCACCCACGGAATAAAAATATCATCGGTTTGCCGATCGGACAAATTTGGCAAGCAATTACCGCCGACGCCCTCGCCTCTTTGCAAGCAGGAGCAACTCTTGAAAGCGTCGAATTTGACCGCCGCGCGAACAACAAAACCCTTAAAGGAAATCTCAAGCCCGGAGAAGGCAAAGCTTACATTGCCAGGTTCGCCCAAAATCAGATTTTGAGCGTAAATTTGCAAGCTCCGCGCAAATCAACTCTGCTATCAATTTATTCTCCTGGGCGCACCAACAAAGCCAAGGCTTTACTGGAAGATGCAGAGGAGGTGAGTTGGTCGGGAACTCTCGATGATGCTGGTTTTTATGAATTCGTGGTGGTTTCTCAGTCATCCGAGCCGATCGCCTACGAGTTGAATCTGGAGACGAAATAACCCCCATCCCAAAACGGATCTTAGCCCCCGACTCCTGTCGCGGTCGAAAATTTGAGACTCCCGTTCAAGCTCACTGACTCATCGGTCGGAGTAAATCTAAAATCGACTCAAGGCTATTGACGCCTTGAGGGCGATCGAGCCATAATGAAGTAATCCCGAGCGGGTAAATTTTCCGGTTCAAACAAAGAATATGCTGAGATTTGCGATCGTAGCTTTAGTAACTTTGGGATTAGTATTAATGACTGCATTAGGTTTATCTTCTGCCAGTGCGACAGTCAGCAATCCCGAATTTTATGCTTGGAACTTTGCCTCTGTAGGCAGCAGCGAGTTAGTTTGCAAAAAGACACTTGTAGTTCCGCGAGACCTCATCATTCCGTCATCATCAATGCAAGCTGTCAGTATCAATTCTGCAATTGTAGATGACAAGTTTTGCGCGAATTCCACTAAACCTGTGAATTAAGGCAGCGCATCCTATGATGTCCCCTGAAACGACAAAATAAAATTGGCTTGATCGTTCGGACTTTAGTCCGCATCCATCAGTCCATCCTATGATGTCCCCTGAAACGACAAAATAAAATTGGTTTGATCGTTCCGACTTTAGTCCGCATCCATCCCAGGAATGAAGCCAGAACGATCGAACACTTTTTAAAGCGAATTGACCCGACATTATATAAAAAATGCCACCATCCACGTATTGAAAGTGTTGGCGGCATTTTTTATGAGAAAAAACCAATATTTCGTTATTAAATCTTATTAAAATAGTCGGGCGCAACAGTTGTATGCCTTTGAAAGCGATCGAAAACTATTGCGAATTTTGCCAATTCTTTGATTGTCACTTAAGAACCGAGGGAAAATCTTTAGCCATTTGGCTAAAAATTTATTAGCTAATTGGCCTAATCAGTAACTGTCAAGTTTGAGTATGCTAGAGTTAGTCAGGTTCTGATATATAGTGCCATCTGTTATCTAAGTATCATGCTCAAAATTTTAGTCATTGAAGACGACGAATTAATCCGGGAGACTCTTGTGCAACTCCTGGAATCTCACAGCTACCGAGTTATCGTGGCAGAAAACGGTCGATTTGGGGTGCAGATGGCACTTTCGGAGATCCCAGACTTAATTTTGTGCGACGTACAGATGCCGGAACTCGACGGTTATGACGTGTTGCGGACTCTGCGACAAAACTCCCTGGCTGCTACAATTCCATTTATTTTCCTCACGGCTCAAAGTGCCAAAACCGATTTTCGTCGGGGGATGGAATTGGGGGCTGACGATTACCTAACAAAGCCGTTTACTAAGGCTGAATTGTTGGGGGCGATCGCTTCTCGCGTCTCGAAACGGCAAACTATTACCCAACCCCTGACAGTTGCGCTTCACCAAGCAGAAGCCAGACTCAAAGATTTAGCTAACGACTCTACAAAGGTTTGTGTCCTCTCCCCTGAAAAGTTGGCTCTAGAAGCTCTGCTGCGCCACGCTTTAGCACAAGGTGAGTTTCAAGTATACTATCAGCCCCAGGTGAATATTGCTACCGGACAAGTTATCGGCGCTGAAGCTTTGGTGCGCTGGCAAAATCCCGATCGAGGTATAATTTCTCCCGCTGAATTTATTCCCTTAGCCGAAGAAACAGGTTTAATTATTCAGATTGGCGAGTGGGTACTGCTTTCAGCTTGCGCTCAAGCCGCGAGTTGGCTGGCGGCGGGGTTCTCGCCTTTTACGATATCAGTAAATTTGTCGGCCCGGCAGTTATCCGACCCCGAACTCAAGGCCCGAATCGTGCAAATATTAGAAACTACAGGCTTGGAGCCTGCTAATTTAGAATTAGAAATGACCGAAAGCGCTCTGGTAGAAAATGCGACAGTCGCAGGCGCAACTTTAAACGAACTTAAAGCTCTCGGAATTCGGATTGCCATTGACGACTTCGGCACCGGTTATGCTACTTTAGGATATCTCAAGCAATTTGCTTTTGACAGCTTAAAGATCGATCGCATTTTCGTGCGAAATGCCAGCGAAGACGCTCAAAATGCTGCTATTACCACAGCAGTAATTTTGCTGGGTCACAGCTTAAATATGACAGTAATTGCAGAAGGAGTAGAAACAGAAGCAGAACTAGCTTTCTTGAAACAGCACCAATGCGATATCATGCAGGGGTATCTGTTCAGCCGCCCCGAACCGGCAGCGATAATTGAAAGTATGTTGATTGCCAACCAGCGTTTGTTCGCTCAGCCCCCAGTAGCAGCACCTGCTCGTGTTATACCTTTTGTCCCTGTCTCCGAACCCGAAAAATCTAAAAACCTTACCATGTCAGGTCTAGGAATAGTCTAAGTGTTACCAGGATTTCTGTATGATAAAATGAAATTCTTTGGCTCTTCATTAAGTAGGTAGGCGCTATCAAACTGAACCATGTAACAGTATGTAAACAGGGCCCAGGAGTGCTACTTTCTTGGCATTTGGATAGTTTACAATTATTACATAGTGACGTTTGGTAGCGCTTACCTACTAGCGCGTTATGCTCAATAAGTCTGTAAGCTAGGCCTAAACCCTTACCGGGCAATCAGCCTAGTTATGATTCTTAGCCTTTGAGGCTTGGGGGCAAAGTTTAGGCTAGAAGCCGGGATTTTACAGCCAAGCGATCGTGCTTAATGAAAAATTCAGCAAAAAAGGTACTGAAGAGCCAATTCTTTCTTTTAGCTGCTTTTTTCTGCGGAAAAGTTGACGCTCCCTCTTGAAAAGTTGTAGCTTTTTGAGAGCATTCTCCTGTTGATTGATTTACTGAATTTTGATTGAATTATCTGAATAATGTGTTAAACTAGCCGAATATTCAGCATTATTCACTTTTGGCTACTCAACCCCAAGGCAAGCAGCCGAACATTTTGGAGTTTGCCTACATACGCTCAGGCGATGGGAAAAAGATGGTATTATTACCGCCATTCGCACACCCTCCGGTCAACGACGATATTTAATTAATTCTGATGCCGGATTTAGCAAAACTAATCAAAGAACTATCCTCTACGCCAGAGTCGACCGTCTGCATCAAAAAGCCGACCTTGACCGACAAATTGCAAAATTATTGGAACTCTATCCATCAGCCGAACTCATTACCGACATTGCCAGTGGGCTTAACT
>NZ_JAEQCX010000106.1:0-35831 GCF_020738035.1 Microcoleus sp. PH2017_28_MFU_U_A | reverse complement strand
CTTTGGGTTTTGCGGGGTATTTTTTAAGTGCACTTGGTGTAGCCGATCGCACTTATCTCATCCTAACGGCATTAATTGCCCTGGCCGCCCTAACTTTAATTGTCTTGACCGGCATCAGGCGATCGAATATCGCGAATACTGCCATAGTCTCAGTTACACTTTTATCTCTGACTGTCTTTATTGCTGCGGGTTTGCCAGAGGTCAGGTGGGAAATGCCGACGCTACAGAACGATAGCGCGATCGGCTCCATCCTCCACGCCACGGCCCTGATGTTTGTCGCCTACACCGGTTACGGCCGCATCGCCACCATGGGCGAGGAAGTGCGGGAACCGAGCAAAACCATTCCCAAAGCCATAATTTTCAGTTTAGTGCTGACAATGGTGCTTTACGTGGCGGTAGCGGTAGTTGTTGCAGGTGCGGGCGGAGCCGATAAATTGTCCCTGCAAGCAGCAACCACTGCTGCACCCTTGGAAGTCATCGCCCGCAGTTTTCCAATTCCCGGAGTTTCCCAACTGCTAGCCGTCGGCGCCATTACTGCCATGCTAGGAGTCTTGTTGAACTTAATTTTAGGCTTGTCGCGCGTGTGGCTGGCGATGGGGCGACGGTTGGATATGCCGAGAGTCCTGGCGCGTCTCAATCCTGCGGGGACAACTCCCTATGTGGCTGTCGTGTTTGTCGAAATTACGATCGCACTTTTAATCCTCATCGGCGATGTCAAAACCACTTGGTCGTTCAGTGCCTTTAGCGTTTTGATCTACTACGCTATCACCAACGCAGCCGCGCTACAACTGTCCCCCGCCGAAAGGCTTTACCCGCAATGGTTGGCTTGGGTGGGCTTGGCTTCATGTCTGTTTCTAGCTTTCTGGGTGGAGAGGCAAATTTGGTTGACAGGCTTGGGTTTAATTATCGCCGGTTTAATTTGGCGGGCGATCGTCCGGCTCCTAGCGAGAAACTAACACTATGATAGATTGAGACACCATCCCGCATTGTAGAGGGCCATGCCCGATCGAACTCCCTTGCTGGCGACTCAAGAATCAGTCGCAGTCAGCGCCATCAGTCGTTATATCGCTCAAACACTAATATCCATCCAGGAAAAGCATCCCGAATGGATAGCTGAAAAATACAGGAAAACCCCCTGGGCCAAACCTGCTTTTCAGTCAGTTTTGATTGGAAAATTAACAAAAAATTTTAAAGTAGCCAGCGATACAGATTTGCTGCTGCTGACGGCAAAAAAATATCTCCAAATTCTGCTGGTTCCCGAATTCATCAATTCACCTCAATTCAGCAAATTATTTGCCAAAATTCAGCAGCTAGCCGTACCCCAAACACCACCAGCCCAATCACAAAACTCAGTTTCAGCAAAACCTCCAACTCCCACCGCCCACCAAACAAATTCGCTTCCTGTCGGCATTGCTATCTTGCTGCTAGATGTCGAAAACTTGCAACTCAACATCGAAACCGAAAAATTCCTCGAAGGAATTTCTCACTATCCCATCCAAATCAAAGTAGCCTTTGCCAACTGGCGCAGCATGGGCAAAAAAGATGCCGAATTTCACCAGCGCGGCTATCAACTGATTCACGTTCCCCCCGGCAAAGACAGCGCCGACTTGAAAATGGCAACAGTAGGCGCCTCAATTTTCGTACATTATCCCACAGCCAAGGAGATTTTTGTCTGTTCGTCCGATCGCGCCCTCACCCACCTCAGCAACACACTGCAAGCCCACGGACTAACCGTCTTTCAAGTCCGCAAGCAAATAGATAAAATCATAATTTTAAACAGCAAAACCGGACAAATGGAAACCTATTCCCTCGTAACAGTACCGGAAATTACACCTGTAGAACAATTAGTTATTCAGCTAAAAGAATTAATTAAAAAAGAGCAACAACGTACCTCATCTCAGTGGATAAAAATTTCTACACTTTCAGCTTTGTATCGGGAAAATTACGGCTTAGTCCTCAATCAAGTTGTTGCCAATCATTCCTTAGGTACTAAAACTAGGGATATATTTCTCAAATATCCCACAGATTTCGTTCTCCACAAACCCTCAGAAGCATCTCAAACTTATGTCACTCTTTTTGAAGTTAAATTATCGCCCCCACCCCCAATACTCAACAAAGAAAATCTCAATCACAACCAAGCAGCATCAGCAAGTTTGACAGATATCAATTCCTTAGAAGATTTGGAAAAAGCTCTGGTCAAAATAGTTGGCGACTTAACCGACAACTCTCCTCACAATTCTGTATTTCTCTCAAATGTTGGCAGCGAATTTCACAAACAATACGGCAAACAAATCACCCAAATAATTAAAGAGTTTAATCTCGGTAGAAAGTTTCCTAAATTTTTACAATCTTGCACTTCTCTGGAATTAAAAAAAACCGAAAAAGGTTGGCAAGTTTCCCTAAATTAATTATTGGTTATTGGTTATTGGTTATTGGTTATTTGTTTTCCATGCCCAATTGCCAATTGCCAATTCCCAATTCCCAATTCCCAATTCCCAATTCCCCATTCCCAATTCCCAATTCCCAATTCCCAATTCCCAATTCCCAATTCCCAATTCCCAATTCCCCATGCCCCATGCCCCATGCCCCATTCCCCATCCCTCCGCTTCGCTTCGCCCAATTCCCATAACTTGAGTTATCATACAATCTGGACGTAAAGAAATGTAAAGGGATATGCAGGACAAAGTTGTAGTTGTGGTGGGTGCGACTGGCGGCATCGGTTCAGCAGTAGCCCGAAAACTCGCCGACGCGGGTGCGACGCTAGTGCTCGCCGCCAGAGACAGCACCAAATTAGACGCTTTAGCCAGCGAAATTTCGACAACAGAGGTACTGTGTGTACCGACAGATATCACCGATTTGTCGCAAGTCGAGACGCTGATGCAGAAAGCTGCGGGGCATTTCGGGCAAATTGATGCCCTCGTAAACGCTGCCGGTGCGGGAATTCTCAAGCAGTGGAACAAGTTAGAACCCGCTGATTTAGATGCGATGCTTGACTTGAACTTGAAAGGCAGTTTTTACACATCTCAAGCAGCCGCAAATGTGATGAAAGACCGCAAATCCGGTCACATCTGCAATGTCATCGGGATTTTGGGCAAGCATTCGATGGCGATGGGAACGGCCTATTGTGCTTCAAAGTTTGGGGTAGTTGGTTTTAGCAAGTGCATGGCAGATGAGCTGCGACGCTACGGCATTAAGTTTACGCTATTCTATTTTGGTGGGGTGGATTCTCCGTTTTGGGATAATGTGAGTTTGAAGGTAGATAGGTCAAAAATGCTGAGTACCGAAACCGCTGCCAATGCAATTATGTTTGCTCTTGCTTCTGACCCGCAAGCTGTGCCACTAGAAATTAATATTCAGCCAGAAAGTCATTTGTTCTTTTAGTAATTTGTTTGGTGTTCCACACGCAAAAAATGAGTTTGTATGGTGCTTTCATAGCACTGATTTACCCAACTCGATACTTCCCAGATTTTAGAAAAAAGTTCAATCTTCGAGATTTATCTGTGGAGTAAATCTCATGGCTGATTCCTTCTAGTATCCCACAGACGATTTACCAGAAATAATTGGTTGAAAGCCTCTGGGTTTGGCGTAAAAATTAAAATTAGAGGATTCATTACTCCAATCTTCAGGCTTTCAGGTAGAGGTTGCCCTCTGGCTGTCAACTGTCAACTGTCAACTGTCAACTGTCAACTGAATGAAGTAGTAGGGTGCGTCAGTCACTTCTGGTTCCCCACCTGAAAATTAGACTAATCGCTGACGCACCCTACAATATCGCAAGCGATCGCTCGTACTGTCAACTGTCAACTGTCAACTGTCAACTGTCAAAGTCATCCCAAACACCGCCTTTCTTTTAAGTGCCGATGTATTTCTGCCTTCAGAGGGAGCTAAGATATTCAATTTTTGGGTTATTATTAAGCGATTAGACAAAAAAACAATGAAAAATCTCCATTTCTCAGTCTCTCCCTTGCCATTTAACCGTGAAAATCAGCCGATTTTCAACTTTTCACGTTCCATTTTCAATTATTGATTATGGAGTTTGACCGCATTCAGTTTTACGTTGAAAATGCTCGAGTATCCCGCGACTGGTTTGTCAGCCACTTAGGCTTTCAATCAATAGCAGGTTATGCCAACAGCGACACTCGCACTGAGGTTGTCAGCAGCGGCAATATATGTTTTGTTTTATCTTCGCCTCTGACACCCGCTAGTCCTGCTGCTACTTGGTTGGAGTTTCATCCTCCGGGGATTGCCGATGTGGGCTTTCGGGTTAAAAATATCGAATTAGCGATCGCTAGAGCGCAGGTGGCAGGTGCTAAAATCCTGAAACCGATTCAAGAAGATCTAAAGGCAGGAGGCGGTTTTAAACTCGCACAAATCTCTGGCTGGGGAGATTTAAGCCACACGCTTGTTGAGCGAATTGGCGAGAATTCACTGCTGCGTGCTTCTTCTGGGCCGCCACTGTTGACTCTGATCGATCATGTAGTGTTAAATGTTGAATCTGGCGATTTGTCAAGTGCGGTTAGTTGGTATCAAAAAATATTAGGTTTTGAGCCGCAGCAAAATTTTGATATTCAGACTGAGAAGTCTGCTTTGCGAAGCCAAGTTATGGTACACGCTGAAGGTGGGGTGCAATTCCCGATTAATGAACCGGCATCATCTAATTCTCAAATTCAAGAGTTTTTGAGTGCAAATCGAGGGCCGGGAATTCAGCACATGGCTTTGCAAACGGATCGCATTGTGCAGGTTGTTGCCGATTTGCGATCGCGCGGTTTGCCTTTTTTGCCAGTTCCTCCAACATATTACTCGCAATTGCGGCGGCGGCAAAACTATTTGCCCCCAGATTGGCAAGCAATTGCAGCTTCCGAAGTTTTGGCAGATTGGCAAGAAGATACTCCCGCTGCGATGCTGCTGCAAATCTTTACCCAGCCAATTTTTGCCGAACCGACTTTCTTTTTCGAGATTATTGAGCGTCGAGTTACTTTAGTTAATGACAAACTGGTGCAAGCTGGAGGTTTTGGGGCGGGTAATTTTAGAGCTTTGTTTGAGGCAATTGAACGGGAACAAATGAAGCGGGGAAGCTTGATCGATAATTGATAAAACTTCCACTTTTTAGTTCATGCAGCCTTGTCGAGCAGCACTGCGATATCCGTCCACCCGTAAGCAATTTCTTTGAGTGCAGTTCCGGCTCTGCTTGTCTGTTGTTCCTCCACTTTTTTTCCTCCTAAATTTTCATAAAACTTGCAGGCTGAATTGTCTCCGAGTACCCAAACGAGCATCGAATTCAATCCTAATTCAGCCAATTTTGTGGCAACCGATCGCACGAGTTGTCGCCCAATTCCTTGACGCTGATATTCCTCCAAAATATAGATGGCAAATAATTCTCCTCGATAAACATATTTGCCCGTGCGCTCGCAACCGCCGGCAGCAAAACCTACAACTTGTCCCGAGTTATTTTCAGCAACGCAGACATAATCGCCAGTATTTTTGACGTTTGACAGGATTTCTTGCCAATTGTTTTCTCGTTTTTCATAGGACAGCTTGGCGAGGTAATCTGCCGGTATGATGTTTCGGTAAGCTGTCCGCCAAGTGTCGAGATTAACCTGTGCAATTGCAGGTGCATCAGCGATTTTAGCTTCTCTCACAATCATCAGAAAAAACTCCTTTCTCGCCCTGGCATCGTATTTGAGAATCTACGCAAACAATCCGATCGCGCCCTTCTAGTTTAGCTCGATACAGCGCGCGATCGGCCTCCCCAATCAACCACTCCAAAGATTGTTCAGCAGCGGGCACAGCACTAGCTGCGCCCATACTCGCCGTCACAGACTCACTTACCTTTGAAGCTTCGTGGGGAATTGCCATAGCATTCAAATCGCTGCGAATTGATTCAGCTACCCGCATTGCTCCCTTAGCATCAGTCCCGGACAAAATTACTGCAAATTCTTCCCCACCGTAGCGAGCCGCTAAATCACCTCCCCGGTGAGCGTTTCTGTCTAAAATTTCAGCAACTTTTTTGAGACATTCATCGCCTCCTTGATGCCCGTAGCGATCGTTGTAAAGCTTAAAAAAATCTAAATCGATCAAAATTAAAGACACTGGCTGTTTCTCTCTAGTCATCCGCTGCCATTCTGATTGCAATGTTTTGTCAAAACAGCGACGGTTAGCAATCTGAGTCAAGCCGTCCACAGATGCGAGTCTGTGCAATGCCTGATTAGCAGATTCTAATTCTAATTTAGCCTGTTCTAATGCTACATTTTGCTGAGCCAATTTTTCACTTTGCTGTTTTTCTTGCTCGTACAAAAATCGGATGGAAGCTTCAGCTTCTTGCAATTCTTGCTCCGCATATTTGCGCTTGACAAACTGTCCTAATTGGGAACCTATTGCCGCCATCATTTGCAGTAAGTCTTCATCCGACGGCTGTTTTTCCCGGCAGAAAAAAGTCATTACCCCTACAACTTGACCGCTAGCACGAATTGGGAAACCGAAGGCCGATCGCAATCCTGCTTTAGCAGCTAAGTGCGATCGCATAAAATTGCCATCCTTAAGAAGATCCGTAATCCATTGCGGATAACCGGTGTTCCACACTATTCCCGGTAAACCCGTACCAGGCTCTAGGGTAATCTGCTGGCAATTTTCCACAAACTCCCCAACTTCACTTCCCCGCCGCCAAACTCCCACTCGAAGCAAAAAAGGGAGAATATCTTCAACGTTACTATCTGGTGCAGCAAACAAAAATGGTATTCGATCGTGCGTATCTTCGGCATCAAACTTAGTATGTTTTTCATCCACAGGCGTCCAAAGTTCACCGATATCCCACCCCAAACTTTCACAAATAGCTTGCATAATTTTCGGAGTGGCGCTCTCTAAAGAACCAGATTCTGACATGATGCGAGCTACTGCATATTGTGCTGCTTGACGCTTTTTTGTCCGTTGTTGCTCGGTGATATCTCTGCCCACATAGACAAAATCTTGTATAGTTTTGTTGTCTGAGTGCTTGCTTTCTATACTTGTCTCAATAGTAGAGCAGGAAAATGCAACTGTCAGCTTTGAACCTTTTTTAGTTGTACAAGCTACTTTTACTTGATGCCAAGATTCATTTTTTAGTTCAAGAGGTAGCTGACTAACTTGACGCAATAATTCCTCGTCCGCCGTAATCATCGAGATTGGTTGACCGATTAATTGTGATTCGGTATATCCAAACAATAGTTGGGTGGATTGATTGACCTTTTTGATTTCTCCCGCTTGCGTTGTCACCAATAAAATATCATTTATGGAGTTAAGAATTTTATCAATATAGTCGCGAGCGTTAGCCAAGTAATCGACTTTAATACTGTTTTCGTTGGCTGCTTGAACCATACTTTGCTGAAGAGCAGCAGTGTCTGTTACATCTTCGCAGAAAATAATTAATCTCTCAGGATTGAGCTGCTCTTTCTGACCAAAAATATACAAATCTAGATAAAAATAAGAGCCATCATTTAAAACTCTGGTAACAGATTTTAATTGGAAACTTGGCTGTCGTTGTTCTAGAATATCGTCTAGCAGTTCTTCAATTCCGATCAGTTCGGGAAAACTATCGCGCACATCTTTGCCTTGTTCCAATTCATCAGGAATTTGGGCAAAATCTTGTACGTTCAAGGATGTTTCTTGAATCTTCAGTTCCCGATCGACTGCAAGGTATTCAATGCGACGCAAGGATAACAATTTGTCAAGCAGATTGTTAATGTTTTGGGAGCTAATCTGTAAACTTAATTTGGGAAGCATCTCGTTATTATAAACCATCAGACTCTAGGGTTAGCAGATAAAATTAGTTGTTGTTTTGGTGCTTGCTATTTCTCATAGAAATTTTGATTCTGCTGGATGCCAGCAACTATTCTCGCTGGCTAATTTATCGACACAATAAATTTGGGATTCTCCAAGCTTTTTTTTATTTAAAATTATTACTTAGACCAACTTTTTTGTGAGCAAGCGCAGTCAAAATCAGCCTCTATTGAGGTTTGGATTTATTAACAATACCTAGCGGTTGGCCGTATTTGTACAGCAAATTTTAAATTGTAGATTCCCTGATAATAGGGAGCATCTCATTTTGGCAAAAAGCTTTTTTTTGTTGTAGTGAGAGCTTAAGAGCTCGCTTTGTTTTAACAGCAAGCGAGCGGGGACAGCACTACAAAATCAAAACTGAGATGCTCCCTGATAATATTTGTTACAACCGCTACAGTTGATGATTGGCACAGTTGAATTAAACTATTGCCTTTAATTAGCACCATTCCTATAGACACTACCTCCCCTGGGTATTTGTGTCAAGTTTTGTAAAGGATCTGTGACATTAAAGTGATATAATCTCTAACAATTTGTATAAAATTTTCAAAATACTCTGCTCAATGCTGAGACTTATCACCGACTTTGACGGCCCGATTATGGACGTGTCCGATCGCTATTACGGAGTTTACCAGCAGTGTCTGGCCGAGACTCAGCGTGAGGGCCAAACAGTGCACGAACTCCCAAAAGCCGAGTTTTGGGACATGAAGCGGGCGCGGGTTCCCGAAACCGAAATCGGCATTCTCTCAGGATTAGACGCAGCCCAAGCCCTCGAATTTGCCCAGAAACGGCGTCAAACTGTCCACACGCTGCCGTTCCTGATTTACGATAAACCAGCCCCTGGAGCCGTGGAAACCCTGGAAAAGGTGCAGCGCGCTGGAATAGACTTGGCGGTGATGACTATGCGTCGCGTCAGGGAACTAGACGAGGCTTTCAACCGCTGCAATTTAGGGCATTTTTTCCCAGAAAACCGTCGCTATTGCCTCCCCAACGATTATGTCAAAACCGGGGATGTCAAAGATAAGCCCCTGCTGATGGCAAAAGCTCTCGCCGAACTGCCGCCTGCTTCTGAGCTTTGGATGGTGGGGGATACGGAGGCGGATATTATAGCAGCAAAAACTCACGGTGTCAAGGTAATTGGTGTTTTGTGCGGCATTCGCGATCGCACCCAACTAGAAATGCACCAACCGGATTTAATTGCTAACAATTTGAGCGAAGCTGTTGAGATTATTTTAGGATAGTTATTAGTCAGTTGTCAGTTGTCAACAGTTATCAATCATTAGTCAACAGTCAATAGTCATTAGTTATTGTTAATTAGTAATTGGTAATTGGTAATTGGTAATTGGTAATTGGTAATTGGTAATTAGTAATTGGTAATTGGTAATTGGTAACAATCAACTAACTACTAACACCTAAGAGCTACGAACCAACCAATAACAATTAACCAATAACAATAATTAACAACTGCCAACTGTCAACTGCCAATTGTCAACTGTCAACTGACAACCGACTATCGCAGAAAACTGCTGACCAGCCAAAGAATTAAAAACGTAAACAAAGCGATAAATTTCTCTGTTGTGATAAATGCCGTACTGAGCAAAGGGCCCATAAGACCTCCCAGCACCAAGCCTATAACCAAGCCAGCCACAGTCAGCAGCACAGCCCGACCAAATTTTTGTTCCTTGCGATTAAGAAAATAAAGACAAGAGCCGACCCCAAGAGCCAGAGTCAACTGTAGTAAAGAATCGTTAGCCGCTGGATAAATACTCAGTCCGCCCAATCCCACATAAACTCCAGCCGGCCACAAAATATCGGCTCGACTAGGAGTATCGATCAGGCGCTGCAACCAAGCTGGGCTGCCGGACGGAGCAGATGGAGTAAAGCTGGCGGGTGGGGGAGCCACTCGTTCGGGAAAGCGGATGCGTTCGGGTACTTTTATTTTCCCTTCCTGTCGCTGGCGGAGGCGATCCATGAGGATCGCGTCGTAAGCAACTTCGATCGATTCCAAACGTTTCTTGTCGCCGCTGTGCTGCTCGGCTAGACGGGTGCGGGCCTCTTGCACTTCATCAAAGGAAGCATCTTCATCGACTTCAAGCAGTTGATAGGGAGTTTGCTCACTCATAAAACTTTTTGGTATGCGGAAAACTCAGCGTCTTGAGACCTGAGAGGGCTGCAACGAAACGAGGCTAGAAGGTAGAAGGCATTCGGCATTCCGAAATAAAAATTTGTCAATCCAAAGATTGTTATTTAGATTGTGATTTTTCAAGCCGGCAATCTTAAATTTTACCTTGTGCCGAATGCTTTTAGCAGGAACTTGTGTTAGATGTGCTGACAATTCCCGACCACTGGATTTTTTTTAGTCGATCGCGGCGGTAGGAAAAAAAGCGAGCCGAGTCAGAATAAGTACAGAAAGGAGCGATCGCCACTTGAGAAGAATTAATTCCCAACTGCTGCAATTGCAGAGCATTGCAGAGGCGAACATCCAACCGTACCTTTCCCGGTTCTGGATCGGTCAACACAGGTGATTCGGGTAGTTGGTGTAAAAATTCCAGAATGCCGTCGGCTGTTGCACCAACTGCATTCTGAGGAGTAATCGTGGCTCCCAATTGGGCTGCCACTTCCACAGATACCTGGTAAACCTCTCCACCGATCGCCGGCCCGAGAGCAATCTTCAGATTTTCTAATTGACTGCCTTGTGCCACAAGTTGAGCGATCGCCTCTGGTAATATCTTAGCAGCAGTCCCGCGCCAACCAGCGTGAACGGCGGCCGCGAGTCCCGTGCCGCTATCAGCAATTAGCGCCGGTACGCAGTCAGCCGAGCAAACCCACAGCGCCTCAAAATCTCGCGATGCTACCAAGCCATCGGCCTGGGCATAGGTGGGGGTAGCTGTTTCCGGGTCTAGAGCCACAACTGGGGGCAATAGATCGGTTTTGAGTACGACATTGCCGTGTACCTGTTGGAGACGGTAAACGGGAGATCCTGGTGCTAAAACTTCCGTGAGATCGATCGGGCCGCGCGGCGAGAAATCGCGAGTAAAAAAGCCGTGAGACCATCGATCGAGCAAGCTGCAAGTCAGATAGGGCAAGCCTTCGGCACTCTGCTGCCACTGCCAGCTAATACCGTCAGGTTGTCCGGTACGTTCAGAGTCAGGAAAATTTGTCAAGCGATCGCCAGCTAAAGCCATGAAACTTATCCTTCCCCAAGTGAGTCATTTCCTTTGTATTTTAGACAATTAACAATTTTGCTACTTAGTTTAAATGGGCGATCGGCAAAAATTGGGGGAGATGGGGAGATGGGGAGATGGGGAGATGGGGAGATGGGGAGATGGGGAGATGGGGAGATGGGGAGATGGGGAGATGGGGAGATGGGGAGATGGGGGAGCTTAATTCACAGACACGAACGCCAAAGCGCTATTATCAATGTGGCCGTCACAGGCTAGTTGGCAGTGCAATGATTGGGATCGGAAAAACCAGGGTATCGATCGCGAATCGACACAGCATTCGAGCTGTTCGACGCGAAAAAAAATTGCCTTAAGCCCGTTCAATAGTTGACAGTTGACAGTTGACAGTTGACAGTTTGAGAGCGACCTCTACCTAGAAGAAAGAGGATTGGAGTAATGAATAGTCTGATTTTCATTTCTCCCGAGCAGGGTTCCGGCTTTCAACCAATTACTTCTGGTAAAATCAGTTAAGTCTGTATAAAGATAAGGATTGCCATACACTTCGATCCAGACCCTGCCAAAAAACAGATACTTGCTTTCCGACTCCTGTCGCCAGCAGCCCAAAACTTTAGACTAAGATTCCTCCTCCCAGAATTCAAAGCTGCGAGTAAATCTAAAATCTAAAATCTAAAATCTAAAATCGACTAATCTTCTTGCGCCCCCCTGTTGAGTTGGGAAAAAAAAATCGTGAAACCAGTTCCAGACAAGCAAATAACAGCCCAGTTGAACACCAAACAGCAAAAAAATCACCCCACAGGCGCCCGGACTCGATCGCGCCTTTTGTCCGAACGCTCAATGCTGGTGGGACTAGGTTGCCTTGCCAGTCTGGGACTGCTGAGCAAAGGCATAGTTTGGGCCCAAACTGAAACTCCGCCAGCAGAACAAGCCGTCCCCGGCGCAGCAGAACTTCAGCCACTATTTGAAGCACCTCTGGCGCCCCCGGAACCCGAAGCCCAAGTGCAGCGAGAACCAGATCCCGAACCCCAGGCAGAAGTTCGGGCCCCATCGCCAGATTACGTCACCGAACAACCTCCGGCCCAATATTATCTACCGGAACCCGCACTGATTCCCTTGCCAGAAGCGACGGCCCAGGAACCTCCTTTTGAAGCACCAGTTAACCCAGAAGCCCGCGCTGCCACCGACCAAACAGACTACAGTGTTGGCGCTACCAGCCAATACGAAGCGCCTACAACGATCGAGTTTGCAGAAAGATCGACAGGCTGCGAAGGTTCCGTGTCAGCAGGACAAGGAGTTGGCGGTTTGTGCGGGCCTGCCGCTGTTCCCGAACCCGTGACAGCAGAAGCAGCCCCTCCCAGTTACAGCCCAGAAAGGCCGATCGCCGGAGGGCCCAACTACAACCCGCAAACTCCCAGCACAATTGGCCCTTATATTGCCACCCCTCCTTCTCGAAATCTGCCACAAAGCCCCGGGACTGTTCCGAACCTTCCGGGCAATGTTCGGGGAACTGTCGCCGGAAATAATAGCGGAAATCCTATCAGTAAAGTAGGTCAGGCCGCTCAACAAGTAGGCAACCAGCTTTGGGGACAGGGCAACCAGTCGGAATCTGCTTACACACCTCCGGGCTACTCAGCAGACAGCGGATACCCAGCTAACCCCGGATACTCAGCAGATGCTGGATACTCGATTAACACGGCAGCCTACGCCGCTGGCCCACCCGAACCCAGCATGGGACTAGGGCCAGTGCAAGTCGGCGCGATTAGTGTCAGCAGCGGCAGCAATACAGGTTTTGCTTACTACAATCTCACCCCGCGTCCCTTGGGCCGGCCTGGAAATGGCAACACCAGCCTGCTGTTTCCGCTATCGATTGCTGCGGAAATTACTTCACCCTTTGGGTGGCGGACTCATCCGGTTATGGGCTACGGTAGGTTTCACACCGGAACGGACTTGGGAGCCCCGATGGGAACGCCCGTACTGGCCGCTTATGCGGGTCAAGTGGCGATCGCCGATTGGTTGGGCGGCTACGGTTTGACGGTGGTTCTCAACCACAGCAAACAGTCTCAGGAAACTCTCTACGGACACCTTTCAGAACTGTTTGTCAAACCAGGAGAGTGGGTGAAACAGGGTGATACGATCGGGCGTGTCGGCAGTACAGGAATGTCTACAGGGCCTCACCTCCACTTCGAGGTTCGGCAAATGACTGCTCAGGGTTGGGTGGCGATCGACCCCGGTGCTCAGCTAGAATTCGCTGTAGCAAAAATGATCGGCACTTTGGAAACCGCCAAAATACCCCAAATGCCAAAATTTGTGGAAACACAAAGCGCTAGTGCACTCAAGGATTTGGAAAACGATCTGCCCCAGCTTCCACCTCTGCCGCTGGGAATGGACATCGAAGTTCACAACCTCCAGCCGCCATTCCCAGAATTGTTAAAAACTGACACTTCTGCATCCAAGGATAAAGAAGCCTCCAAACCCAAAATTCAGAAGCAAGCTAGCAGATAGGTTTTTTATCAGGCAATACGCTTGAGTTAACACTGTTTCTTGCCCGGAGATCCCCCTAAATCCCCCTTAAGAAGGGGGACTTTGATCGAGTTCTTGTCCCCCCCCTTTTTTAGGGGGGTTAGGGTGGATCAGCCTTAACCCAAGCGTATTGTTTTATAAGCACTCAAAGTACACACTACAAACAATCAAATAGGTTCGTAGTGAGGACTTTAGTCCGCATCCATAGAAGGACTAAAGTCCTCACTACAAACAATCAGCAAGAGCCTCCCATAAAAATTGGTAAATAGTAGCTTATGCTAATAGCGCAGTATTTGTGGGAATTAATTTTATTTCTGATTATTATAGTCGGGCCGATTCCCCTAAGCTTGTCTCTGGCCTTCGAGAATCACAAGGAAAACAGTAACTATTCATTTCCTCATTTTCTCCTCGTACTTTTGACGGGATGGAGTCTTGCACAAATTTGTATAGGTTTGATTTTAGGAAGTGCCGATCGCCTAAATCTTGCTGCGGTCATTATAGCAGAAATGCTGATTTGTGCGATCGGCTTAATTCTGATTTATGCCAAAAACCAGAAATCTTTTAGCTTCTCGCAGTGGCAGATTCCCCAACTCAAGCAACCTCTGATCCCATCCGAACTCCTAATCATTGGTGCCACCGCATTTGCAGGATTTGTGTTGTGGGAAACCCTAGCAACTAAACCCACAACAAATTATGACTCATTGTGGTTTCACCTACCTGTAATTGCCAGATGGTATCAAACCCACTCATTTACATTCTTAGATGCCGCCGGAAATTGGATTTTTGAACACGAGCAAGCCCGAGTATATCCCTACAATTGGCACGTCTTGTCTGCTTTGTGCGTACTCCCCTTCAAAGAAGATTTTCTCACAGCTTTTCCCATGCTAATTGCCTGGGTACTTGAAGGAATTGCAGTCTATCTATTGAGTATAAAATTTGGAGCAACGAGATTTTATGGCATGGCAGCAGCATCTTTAGTATTGACAGTACCGATGATGCTCAACCAAGTTAACACCATTCACCCAGACTTACCGCTAGCTGCGATATTTACAGTTGCTTTATATTTAGGTTTATCCTATCACAGCAGCCGATCGCAATCCGAGCTATCCCTATTTTTGGCATCCGTAGGAATGATAGCCGGAATTAAAATCACTGCCCTAGTCTATGCAGCCTCACTTTTAGGAGGATTAGCAATATTAGAAATTAAAAGATTCATCGTTAATAAAAATTCTACACGAACTAATTTTAGAATTCGCCACATCAAACCAGTCTTGGTGTGCGGCATACTTTGCTGCTTGTTTTTAGGAGGTTTTTGGTATGCGAGAAACTTGCTGCATATCAATTATCCTGTTGGTGATTCCCGCGAGATTAACATTCCCTTACAGCCTGTTGCCCCACCGTCTCCAGTAGCATCCCCAAAACCTCCAGTAGCATCCCCAAAACCTCCGGTAGCGTCTCCAAAACCTCCGGTACCTGGGCCAAAACCTCCGGTAGCGTCACCAAAACCTCCCGTACAGCAGCCAACACCTACCATACCTGCGCCTTCAGCTTCGCCACTTTTGAAGATTTGGCAAAGCACTTTAGCCGCTCAATTTAATCCCAGTAATATTTCCCACTGGCAAATGTTCGGCTTGCAAGTCTTCATTAGATTGCAACTGCCATTTCTGGCGATCGCACTTCAGGTATTAGCAGCACCTCTGGCTGCGATCCAAGGTAAAACCAGAATAATCAATCAAAACAATATCATTTTAACCGTAGTTCTCGCCAGCACCGGAATTCTGTACGTCATTACACCTTACACCTCCGGGACTGCCGGAGAGGCGATCGGTCAACTCAGTCCTTTACTCGGTTTTAATCTCAGATACGGCTTTCCCTTTTTAAGCTTACTGGCGATCGCAGCAGCAGCAACCGCGACTGAGCTCAAAACTCGCAAGCAAGTAATTGTAGCAGTTGTTTTAATTAGCAGTATTTCCGGCATTATTAGCAACACAATTTTTGACCTAATTAAAAATGCTTCTTTTACCGGAAAGAGTATTGTTTGGGGAAGTTGGTTAATTGACAGGTTTAAATCTCATTTTGCCGAAGCCATCAATCTGGTGATAAAAATATTAGCGCCCCGTTGGCCAGATTTAGGAATATACCCATTGATTTATGTTGGATTACTGCTACTAGCTGGGATTCTATTTAAGCGCAATCCTAGTTTAATTGGCTTGAAAAATCTACTCGCTAGCTTGAAAAAATCAAGTTACATAATGATAATTTGTGTCTGCATAGCATTGATGGTAAGTGCTACTTGGGTGGCGAGGGAAAAGCGAGATGTTGCTCGCGCCGAACTGTATCGCGGAATTTACGAGTATATTGATAAAAATACAGTACCAAATGAAAGAATCGGCTTCTTTTTAAGTTCCCGCAGCTACCTGTTTTACGGAAGAAATTTGGACAGACAAGTTTTATATGTGCCGTTTAGAGCCGATCGACTTCCGGCATGGATGGACAACCTCCACAAAAATAACATTAAGATGGTAGGATTCGGGCCCCTGACTGAGATGGACGAATACACCAAACTAGCTTTATCTTGGCTGACAAGTCCCGAGGGCCCGCTGCAACCAGTTTTCGGCAAAGATTTTAATACTGAGTCGGTACTGTATCGCTTAAAATATTAAAATATATGAGTTAGAATGAACACAACTAAAACTCTATTTTCAATTATAGTTCCGACTTACAATCGCCCCGAGAAATTAGCGCAGTGTCTTCAGTCTTTTGTGGAACTAGAATATCCGCGCGATAAGTTTCAGGTGATTGTCGTCAACGACAGCACCGAAATATCTGTAGAAAATACAATATCCCCTTTTCAAAATGGGTTAAATCTCACACTTTTGACACAACCCAACTCAGGCCCCGCAACGGCGCGAAATACTGGGGCTTTTGCAGCCGAGGGTAAATTTTTAGTGTTTACAGACGATGACTGTACTGTGGCGGCAGATTGGCTGCAAAATCTAGAAAAGCGATTTGTGGAAACACCAGACTGTTTGATCGGAGGTCGAACTGTCAACGCGCTGCCGGATAATATCTATTCTACTGCCAGCCAGCAACTGATCGATTACCTTTACAGTTATTACAATGCTATTGGCGATCGCGCGCAATTTTTCACTTCTAACAATTTTGCCCTTCCCGCTGAGGCTTTCCAGAAAATTGGCGGGTTTGACACGACTTTTTCGCTAGCGGCTGGAGAAGATAGGGAATTTTGCTTTCGCTGGCTCAATTTGGGAGGCCGCGCGGTCTATGCTCCCGAAGTTACAGTCTATCATTCCCACGCACTAACTCTGCGGAAATTTTGGCGGCAGCAATTCAATTACGGTAGAGGTGCTTTTTTGTTTGGGGAAATTATCTCGAAAAGTGGGGCTAAGGGGAAACGGCAACATCCGTCATTTTATCTGAATTTGCTAACTTATCCATTTTCCCAGGGATCGGGTATTCAAAAGCTATTAATTGCTGCTTTGTTTTTGGTTTCTCAGGCGGGAATTGCGGCGGGGTTGTTTTGGGAGAAAAATGTTTTTGTTGAGAAAGAGTTTGTCGATAGGGGGCGTCAGTTTTGAGCAGATGCAGACGGCGGTTGAAACCGCTTTTGACCTCTTACTCGTAGGCGAAGCCAGCGCGAAGCGCTTATGTGGCGAAGCGCCCGTCATCCGAGTAAGAGGTCAAACTACAAAAACGTAGGCGTTAGCCTTCCCGAAGGATAGTCTGCCTCCGCAGACTAAAGAGAATAACATAATGTTCGCCGCTCGTTCTTCAACCTGCGGAGGCAGGTTTTGTTTTTATAGACGCGGTTTCAACCGCCGGGTATTTTATGATTAAATACTCCGCGTACACCCCAAGATTACATAAATCCGTGTTCGGCTAAGAATTCAGGTGTAATTGTTCCCAAACTGTTCATGGCGGGGGTTTCTTCCCAGGGTTCGGGATGGGCTTCC
The DNA here is from genome assembly GCF_020738035.1 of Microcoleus sp. PH2017_28_MFU_U_A. Taxonomy (NCBI): domain Bacteria; kingdom Bacillati; phylum Cyanobacteriota; class Cyanophyceae; order Oscillatoriales; family Microcoleaceae; genus Microcoleus; species Microcoleus sp. PH2017_28_MFU_U_A. The sequence goes on along the minus strand of NZ_JAEQCX010000106.1, from coordinate 18,355 downwards.
CGGCCGCCGCTGCGGAGAAATTTGGCTACGTATTTGCCTAGTATGTCTGCTTCTAAATTAACTAAACTTCCCGGCTGCAAATAGCTGAGGTTTGTCTCGGAAAAACTGTGCGGAATTACGGCAACTTCAAACCAATTTCCGTCTGCATCGCAATCTGCTACGGTGAGGCTGATGCCGTTGACGGCGATGCTGCCCTTGGAAACGATGTATGGCGCAATTTGACGCTGCCATCCCGAATTGGCTGTTGGTGGGGCTGTAAACCTCATCTCCCAAGCGTTGGCGGTTTGGGTGGATGTCGCTAAAGTGCCGATCGCATCTACGTGTCCCGTCACAAAATGTCCGCCCAATTTGCTACCGGCGCGCAGCGAGGTTTCTAGGTTCACCCAAGCATCGGGGAATGCTCCCAAATTAGTGCGGCGCAAGGTTTCTGGGGAAGCGATGGCGACAAAACCTTGGGGCAGAACTTCCACCACTGTCAAACAAACTCCATCCACTGCTACGCTGTCGCCAATGGCTAAATCTTGTAAAATCTGATAGGAGTTGCTTGAGGTGCAGGAAATTTGGAAGTAATCGTTGCCTAGCGATTTCAGCTTTCCGAGAGATTGAATTAGTCCTGTAAACATAGTTATTTTTTGGTAGTCGATCGCTTATTTAAATCAAACCACAGTCACAAACCAGACGGAGGAGCTTTTGCCATCCCCTCTATCCCTATTGTCAATGGAAAATCTAAAATCTAAAATCGACAGTCCCAGATCGGTTGCAGATTCAGGCGAAGATCGAGTCATACTGGATTTAGGTGATCTTTATGTCCAAATTCTCCACCGCCTTGCAGTTTCTTAATTCTATGAGGCCGATCGAATGATTGAAATGAAAGTCGCTGGAATTGCCTTAGATGCAGCCACGCGCAGCCCTATTGTCCTATTGAGAGACGCTACTGAGCGTCGCGCTTTGCCTATTTATATCGGTCAGGAGCAAGCAAAGGCTATTATTAGTGCTCTGGAAGGCCACAAGCCTCCTCGACCTTTAACTCACGATTTGATGGTCAATTTCCTAGAGGCCTGGAGTCTTACCTTGGAGCGGATAGTGATTCACTCGCTGCAAGATAACACGTTCTATGCCGTGCTGATTGTCCGTCAGGGTGAAGTGAAAAAAGAGATCGATGCCCGTCCCAGCGACGCGATCGCCATAGCTCTGCGGACGAATAGCCCCATCTGGGTGATGGAAGAAGTCGTCGCCGATGCTTCTATACCGGTCGATCGAGATGCTGATGAGGCCGAACGCCGGGCCTTTCGCGAATTTATCTCAAACCTCCGCCCGGAGGATTTGATCAAGAGAAGCGGCTTGGGCCAAAGCGAAACTTCCTCCTAACAGATATGCGCTATCGACGGTTTGGCAAAACTAACTTGCACCTGTCCGTATTTTCCTTGGGAACCATGCGTTATTTGGCTTCTGAGGAAATTGCCTTTCAGACTGTACAACAAGCTGTATCTCAGGGAATCAATCACCTGGAAACGGCGGCGGGTTACGGTTGCAGCGAGGAATATCTAGGCGCGGCCCTCGCATCTGGTTTGTCTGTCGATCGATCGCGCTTCCACGTCACCACGAAAATCCCTCCTGGGGACGATGCTGCTGCCACGGAACGCTGCATCGACTCGTCTCTCAAACGTCTAAATCTAGACTATATCGATTGTCTGGCAATTCATGGTTTGAATGCTTGGGAACATTTGGCTTGGGTGCGATCGCCCACAGGCTGCATGGAAGCTGTACGCAAAGCCTTGGCTGATGGCCGAATTCGGCACGTCGGTTTCTCGACTCACGGGCCTCTGGATCTGATTTTGGCTGCTATAAATACAGATTTATTTGAATTTGTCAACCTGCATTATTACTATTTTTTTCAGCGCAACGCCCCGGCAGTTGAACTCGCCAAGCACAAAGATATGGGCGTTTTCATCATTTCTCCGGCAGACAAAGGAGGGCAACTCTACACGCCCCCAGAAACTCTCGCACAATTGTGCTCGCCTTTCTCGCCTTTGGAGTTGAACTATCGGTTTTTACTGAGCGATACTAGAATTGGAACTCTGAGTGTGGGGCCTGCAAATCCGACAGAATTAGAGCAACCTCTAAAATATGCCGATCGCGACTTTCCCCTCACCCAGGCCGAAATTGCTGCGTTTGTGAGGATTGAATCGGTGATTGCCGATCGTTTGAAAACTGACAAATGCAGCCAGTGCTACGCCTGTTTGCCTTGCCCGGAAAACATCAACATTCCCGAAGTATTGCGGCTGCGGAATCTCGCTGTCGGGTGCGACATGACTGAGTTTGGCAAATACCGTTATGCTATGTTTGAAAATGCCGGACATTGGTTTCCTGGAAGCAAAGGCAACCGCTGCACCGATTGCGGCGAATGTTTGCCCAGGTGTCCCGAAGAGTTGGACATCCCAACTTTGCTCAAAGACACTCACCAGCGACTGAATGGCAAAGCGGGCAGGCGGTTGTGGGATTGAAACACAAGGTGACAGTTGACAGTTGACAGTTGACAGTTGACAGTTGACAGCAAAGTCTACCTGGAAGGAAGAGGATTGGAGTAATGAATCGTCTTCTTTTAATTTCTCCGCGGGTTCCAGCTTTAAACCAATTCTTTCTGGTAAAAAAAACTAAATTACAAAATTTGGTTGAAGAGCCAGAAAATTTATTTCTATGACAATACCCCAGTTATTTTATGACTTTCTTCGACCCAGCGAGAGCCAACATTTTTCTGATGGGTGATTAACGGAACTCTCTCTAAAATCTCAACTTCCAAATCTCAACTTGATACTTCCAGATTAATATCCCGTGTCATCTACAAACGATTTAGCATCTACTACTATGGCTCAAACTCAGTTAAACGACAGCCAGCAAAACTGTTCGCAGCCTACTAATTTTGCGACTTCCGAAAGAAGATTGAAAGCAGTTTTCAGACCTGCCACCTACAACTTGTCTGTCACCAGAAAACAATTAATTGGATTGCTGGCTTTACAAACCATCTTGCCAGTCGGATTAACGGGAGCAGCACTTTGGCTAACATCAACTGTTGGAAGCAGCGAACTGCAAAATCAAGCTAAATCTGAACTGAGCCTTAGTGAAAGTAACTACAATCTTAAACTCGATCGCGCTGCATTCAGTTTGCAAAACTCCTCTGACAGCAAAACGATCGCCCAAATAGCCTCAGCTTATAACAGCGGCAAGAATATATCAAATTTGCGACAATCTGTCAAGGATATTTTGGAAACCCAAGTTAAAACAGGGGAAATAGACAGTGCTGTCTTAGTGGGAAAAAACGGGCAGATTGTAGTTAGCGTCAACCCCAACATCAAGGAAAAAAGTGTTAACCTGCAAAAAATAGTCGATCGAGTATTCGCTGCCAAAAAGCCAATAACCGCCAGCAAAATTATTGCCAAATCGGAACTTCAGAAACAATTGGTATCTTTGCCGCGCGCTGCGGGAGACGGTAGCGTTCTCATCCGCTACACAGCAACTCCTGTAAACGATCCCAAAACTAAGACGGTGATTGGTGTCTTAGTGTTAGAAAAAATTTTGAGCCAAACGACGGCAGTTGCTAGCAGCGAAACCATCAATTTACAAAGTGGCGGATATCGCGCTATCTACTCCGTCCCAACTGACGGCAAATTTGTGTTGGCAAGTTCGCAAATATTTACCAAAAATCAAAAGTTGCCAGATTTGCTGGCAGACAAATCGCTGCTGAAATCGGCACTCGCAGCCGCCGGCAAGCCTGTCGCTCAGGAAATGCGAACAGGCAGTAAAACTTATACAGTAGCTGCTCAATCCCTGGACAATTTAGCCGGAAAACCCGCAGCAATTTTAGTGCGGGGAATGCCACAAACTGATCTCGCATCCTGGTGGGGCAATAATTGGCTGCTAGCACTGTCTGTGGCTGCCGCCGCACCCCTGGCCTTAGCAGTAGGAGTCACCCGCCTCCTGGCCAAACCAGCTAACTCAGATTTATTAACAGCAGACGGGAATTTACGCTCTAACTCCACCGCCGAAGCGCACCCGCAATCGGGGAAGTGTGTTAGCGAAGCCAACGAAAAGGATCGCACTTCTGACAATTTATCGGAAAATTTATCTGACAATTTATCTGACAATTTAAATTTGGGCGAACTCCCCGGTTTATTCCTGAAACAACCTAATTTAGACAGTCAATTAGCGATGGATTTTGAGTATGGAAATTGTGCGGGCGATCGCGCGCAAATCACAAATCCCGAAATCTCGCTAACTGTCCCAACCCTAGAATTGGCCGCCAACTGGGGTTCAAACCACCCACAGCCGACAAATACAGAACCAGCAAAAAGCTCGATCGCCTTAAATCAAGTCCAGGAAGCTTGGCAAGACTTAAATCGCCTCAACTTGGAATTGCAGCGAGAAATACTCGAACGTCAAAAGGTTCAAACAGCCCTGCGGAAGAGCGAAGAACTGCTGCAAGCGATTTTAGACAACTCCACAGCAATGATTCACATCAAAGATGCTGACGGAAAATACCTGCTTACAAACAGCCATTTTGACAATTTGTTCCATATGGCAAAAGAACAAATAACTGGTAAAACCGACGGCGATATTTTTCCTCAAGACAAAGCATCAGTCTTGCGAGAAAACGACCTAAAAGTGATTGAAACCTGTTCGCCCCTAAGCATTGAAGAAGTCATCCCTCAAGACGACGGGCCGCACACTTATCTGTCTCTCAAATTTCCCCTCTGCAACTCCGAAGGTACAGCTTATGCAGTCGGTACAATTTCTACAGATGTGAGCGATCGCAAAAAAGCCGAACTCACCCTAGAAAAAGCCAAAGTAGAACTAGAAATAGAAGTCGAACAGCGCACGGCATTCCTCAAACAAGCCAACCAACTCTTGCAGTTTGAACTCGCCGCCCGAGTCCGCGGCGCCATTACCGTCAGACAAATGACGGCTCAAGTAGCCCGACACGCCAGAACAGTTGACGGCATTCTCGGCGCTTCCCTCGACCTAATTTTTCTAGTGGATCAGTCGGGAAGGTACACTTACGTCAGTCGCACCGCCGCCCAAGCTGCCGGCATGAACCCCAGAGAAATGATTCGCAAAACCTGGCAGGAATTAGGCTGGCCTCCAAACATTATGGAGCGGGTTCACCAACAGTGCGATCGCATATTTGTCACAGCCGAACCCGCCAAAGGCGAAGTAATCGTCCCCACCGCAGCCTGGGGAACCCGCGACTACGAGTACATTCTCAGCCCGGTGTGTGCGACAGACGGTAGCGTGGAAGCGGTGGTAGCCACGCTGCGGGATATCACAGAGCGCAAAGACGCCGAGGAAGCGTGGCAGTTGGCAAAAGAAGCCGCCGAACTCGCCAACCGCGCCAAGAGTGCTTTTCTGGCAAACATGAGCCACGAGTTGCGGACTCCCCTAAACGCAATTATCGGCTACAGCGATCTGCTGGTGGAAGATGCCGAGGAGGTGGGCAACTTAGAGGTAGTTTCGGATTTAGACAAAATTCGGACTGCTGGGAAACACTTGCTGCAACTGATTGACGACATTCTCGACATTTCCAAAATTGAAGCTGACAAGATGGAGATTTATCTCGAAAGCTTCGATGTTGGCGGCCTGATCGAGGAGGTGGCGACAACCATCAAACCGTTAATTGAGAAAAACGGCAATACCTTGCAAGTATTGAGTGCCGAGAATATCGGCGCCATGCACGGCGATTTGATGAAAGTGCGGCAGATAATCCTGAATTTGCTGAGCAATGCTGCTAAGTTTTCTGAGAATGGGGCGATCGTACTTACTGTCGAAAGAATTACCAGTGAAGAATTAAAAAATAAATATCAACCGCGAGTTGTTCAAATGTTAATTTTGGATGCTGAATATTTAGTTTTCCGAGTGACAGATACGGGGATCGGCATGACACAAGAACAGCAAGAGCGACTGTTCCAACCTTTCACCCAAGCGGACAATTCAACTACTCGCAAGTACGGCGGTACAGGTTTGGGATTGACTATCAGCCAGCGTTTTTGTCAGATGATGGGCGGTGATATTGAAGTTACCAGCGAGTTAGATTGTGGTTCTACTTTTACGGCTTTTCTGCCTGCTTCGTTGTTTAGGCGATCGGAATTTCAATAATTTTGTCGCAATAAATTATGATGAATCACCACAAATTCAGCCACCAAAATCAAGTTTTCCGGCGCAGACCTAGCATTTTGACAAAAAGTTTATGTTTGTTCCTAATTGCGAGTTCTACGTGCATCACAGCCTTGCTGTGGGGACAATATGCGGCGTTTTCCCAGCAACCAGTCTGCCCGAGTGGAGACGCTGCCAATTTCCCGTCGCCGCCGCTTTCGCAAGCCGAAAAGAGCACGCCGAGTCTGTGGTTGGCTCAAAAACAGTTTGGCGGCAAATTGCTCGATCGCTGGTTTGTCGATCGCAGCAACACATGGGTTATCATCATCGTCAACCGCCAACTGTGGAGTTTGCTCGATTATATGGAACGCTATCAGTTTGTCAACCGCTTCGGCGCTGCTTCTAGCGAGTACGGTTACAACCTGCGAGTTTGCAACCGTCAGGGGACTGCTTTGGCGGTTTATGCGTGCAAGGGCGATCGGCTTAACTGTCGGATTGATTTAGAATCTCTCTCAAATCCCGGTCTTCGAGGCAAAATCAAAGGATTTTAGTAGGGTGCGTCAGCTAGAGAGATTTTTGGGATAATCGATAAATCAAGAGGTGACGCACCGTGCATTTGAGCTGATAAATGCGGTTTATAATTCGTAGAGATTTTAGTAGTAGGGTGCGTCAGCTAGAGAGATTTTTGGGATAATCGATAAATCAAGAGCTGACGCACCCACATTTTAGCTAACAAAATAACAGGCAAAAAATGGCACTTCCTCAAAAGAAATCACGTAGTATCACCATAAACGAAGAAAAATATCGTTGGCTTATTTCACGTGACGATTACGGCGGCATTGGTTTGTTTATAGAGTTATACCAGAATCCTGCTCAGAAATTGACGACAGCTTTTTCTTATGATTATCAAGTTGTTACGCCTGTGCTGGTGCGTGAGGTAATTCTCCATGCCTTAGCACAAGGATACACGCCTCACAAAAAAGGTCAGAATTTTGGGCTACCTAAAAATTCACCCTTAGTAGTAGTTAAGAATTTAACAATTAACGCAGCTTATAAGTACAACTGGTGACTGACACACTCTATGGTTAAAGATGCGTCAGTTTTGATGATTTTCAAGGTACGTAGTTGCGCTTCAGCGCTCTTTAGATCTATGAAAAAGTAACTTTTTACTGCTTGTTTTTTAGATCTATGAAAGAGCGCTGAAGCGCAACTACGTACCTCAACACGTACTTAACTTTTTACTGCTTGTTTTTTAGATTTATGAAAGAGCGCTGAAGCGCAACTACGTACCTCAACACGTACTTAACTTTTTACTGCTTGTTTTTTAGATCTATGAAAGAGCGCTGAAACGCAACTACGTACCTTAAAACTTACTTAACTTTTCACTACTTGTCGAATTTCTTGCCAAAGCGATCGATATTCGGCAATCCCCGCATCTCCAAACGGCAGCAGAAAGTCGCTGGCGGCAAGAATTTTAGCATCCGGTAACAACACGGGATTGCTTCGCACATCGGCGGGCAAAGCCTCGGGTTTCATGCCGACAATTATCGGCGAACTAGCTTTAGCCAGCAAAGATAATTGAGGAGCAATCTGAGGCTGCAAGCAAAAATTAATCCATTTTTCCACTAACGAAACTGGCTTTTTTGATGCTGGTTGTACCCACAAATCCGTCCACAGTGCAGTTCCAGAAACTGGAATTACTACAGCAATATCCTTTTGAGTTTGTAACAGCGGCAGTACGTCACCAGATGAACCTACGGCTAACCAAGTATCACCTAAAATTAACGGTTGCAGGTATGTATCGGAACTGTAAAGCTTAGTTTGGGCGTGCAGATTTGCCAGTTCTTTTTTGAGGTTGGGAACTTTATCTAATTGCTGCGTGTTGTAAGATTTTCCGAGTTTTTTTAATGTTAAACCGATCACTTCTCTCGCACTATCCGGTAGCGAAATTCGATCGCGCAATTCGACTCGCCACAAGTCACTCCAATCAGTCGGAGTCCACCCCAAATCCTTAAATTTGTCGGTTCGATAGGCAATTACCGTACTTCCCCAGCGGTAAGGTGCAGCCCAAACTTGACCTTTAGCGTCTAATTGGCCGTCATCGTTACGCCGGACGAGTTTTTGCCATCTTTCGGGCAATTGCGACCAATTAGCAATTTTAGCAGGATCGATCGGCTGAATCAATTTTTGCCGAATTGCCAAAGTCAGCCAATAATCTCCCAACATCACCAAGTCAGCTTGATTTTTGGCTTCCGGTGTCCGTTTCCACTCCTGTAACAAAGCGAATAATTCTTTTAATTGCCCTTCCTGCGTTACCTGCAACTGCGGAGACGGTTGTAAATCGCGGCTAAATTTGCTTGCGAGTTGGGCCGGAATACCGTTTTTGAGCGATCGAATTTTGAGAGTGGGTTTCGAGTCGCAACCTGCCGCCAATTGACTTAAAGTTAGGGTGGCTGCGCCCAATAGCAAAGACCTTCGTTTCACCTGTGAATCCGCTTTTCTAAATATTGACCGATGTTTTGTGTTCTGCGACCCGGGAAATAATTGTTTGTCGAGTCCGGTAGTCCGCACCGATTTGTCTTATTTTTTTTTCCAACACATAGCCATTGTACTAGCTTCTGCTGCGATCGGAGTCGGTGCTCGTCTTGCCATCAACTTACCGCCTCGTTTCTGAGATCCAAATTTCTTTGGGCTAATTTCGCCGGTCTTTGCGGGCGATCGCCTGTATCTGTGTTACATTCCTTAATATCAGGAAACCGCGAAAGCGCCACACTCTGCCGTTGGATGACGCTTTTTCCACAAACGAAGTGAAAAAGTCCTTTTAAATCCGCGACAGTTTAATAACTACAAAACCCGGTTGCTGTCTCCATAACAATCTCAACTCCCAAATCGAAAAATGGCAAATTGACTGCCGAGTCAATCTCACACTCCTGGAGGGACTCCCACTCTCAGAAGCCGAGTTTTTTTGTTTTTTTTAACTCTGATTGAAGGTTTGAACAAAGTATAGGAGTTAACAAACCTCGTTTCAGAATCCAAGAAAATCTAAAATCTAAAATCTAAAATCTAAAATCCTCAAGCTGAGTATCTCAACCTAGCGTCAGGATTGGGAAGACAACAATTACGTCAAAAATTAAATAATTTAGTGATAAATCCCACTTATGTAAAGATTTCCCTAATATGTAAAGATATAAGTTACTATTCCGAGGATGACTGTATGGAAGCGCTACGCCAGCAAGTTACAGCATTGACCCAACAAGTCGATGCTTTGTACAAACTCGTAGAAAACCTCAATGAAAAGTTATTGGAGTCCGCCAAGGAGACGAAGCTGGCCCAGCAGCATATGGACGATCGCTCCCTGACAGCAGGAAATCACAAAACCTCTCCCTATCAAAGCTACAGCAATCTCGACGGCATCCTTGGTCACAAGGACATACTGTTAGATGACAACTACTTCGACAAGAATTCTCAAAGTCTGGAAAAAGAGCTGACTTCCGAGATTCAAATCCAGCGCCTAACAGCTCAGCTAACAGCGGCTTACAATCGAATTGCTGCCTTAGAAGAACAGTTGGTCGCCAAAAGAATGCACTCACACGTAGGCGGGTCTAATTAAATATTGCTGCTGGCGATCGGCATCAATCGAGAGAGAAAATACAAGTTGCCTTGATTTATGCTCGTCTACTTATAGAGTCATTGAATAGAGTGTTTTGTCTCGCCAAATGCACAGTAGGAATACTGCATCAAAGCGAGATATTGTGTAGAATATTCTGTAAATCTGAAAGCAAAAATGCTACAGAAAACGATATAATTATTCAGCCCAAACAAAGCTAGTTGAGCAGCACAACGAGTTTGGCAGCTCGATCGCACATCTGAATTTTTCATATTTAATGCCTGATATTCCGACAGGCACGGAAAAGGAAAAACCCGGTTTTACTGTTGAATTTCACACCGCGAGGCTAGGGCTTCCACAGCTTGCAGAAGTTGGGTTGGAGTCCAATTCACAGCTAGGCCGCTGGCGATCGCACACGCACCCGCACCCACACCTTCCTTCACGTACCCGCGATCGTAAGCTTGCAGTTGCGGGTAGCGAGAACTGGCAAAACTTAGCTGTGCAGCCAACAGAGGGACACCGCCGATATCCGAGGCGAGTCCTACAGTGTCCCCTGTGGGGTCTTCCGCCACCCAGCGCGTAGTCCCCACCGCGACTTGTTCGGGACACCATAACAGCTCGTATTCCGTGGCTAAGGCTTGCATCAAAGCATACACTGCCAGCATTTGCGTGCCACCAGCCAAAAGTACCCCGCAAGTCCGACTCGCGGCGATCGCCATTCCCGCCACCGCTATTTGCATCGGATCGCCCACCGCCGCCACCAAATCCAGGGGGGTGCTATTTTTTCTGCCGATTTCCCACCCAGCATTATTGAGTCCCGCTGTCACCGCAGCCAATTTTTGAGCGTGATTGCAGGTAGGGTGAGAACTATTAACCTTACCCGCCGCTGCAATTCCCAAACCCATTAACACGCCCAAAGCAGTAGTCGTGCCACCAACTACGCACTCCCCTAAAATGACATAACTGCCATTAGTTTCGGCGGCCAATTTAGCGCCCCAAATTAATCCTTGTTCCAGCAAATGTTTGACTATTTCTAGTTCCAAAGCATTCCCAGAAGTTAGACACTTTGCCGCAGTACCGCCCAAATCAATTGTAGGTACGGGAGGCGGCAGGGGTAAACCTGCATTAAACAGGTAAAGGGGAATTTCCAAAGCTTCGACTACGGCGCGAGATATTAGCACCGGTGAGGCACCGGCTTCTAGGGGCGGCAAGGGATACTGCGGTGACGGTTGCGGGCCGTTATACAAAAATTCTGCATCGGCCAAACAAGTAAATTGTCGATCGCGCGGGGTTGCTCCTGCTGCCGAAATCCCCGGAATTAAGCCAGTTGCGGTGAATCCTAACACGCAGGCAAATATCGGTTTTTGTCCCCGATGGCGATCGAGCCACCGCTGGCCCTGTTCAATTTCTGTATAAACATGAATCATAATTAGTCAGTTGACAGTTGACAGTTGACAGTTGACAGTTGGCAGTAATAATCGGGGATTGGTAATGGGGAATTGGTAATGGGGAATTGGTAATGGGGAATTGGTAATGGGGAATTGGTAATTGCCGGAAAAACTAGAAAGAGGGAAAGCGGATAATTTGATTTTTTTCCTTCCCTCAACATCCATCTGTTAAATCTGTTACAAGATCCTTCTTCCCTCTTCCTTCTTCCCTCTTCCTTCTTCCCTCTTCCCTCTTCCTTCTTCCCTCTTCCTTCTTCCTTCTTCCCTCTTCCTTCTTCCCTCTTCCCTCTTCCTTCTTCCCTCTTCCCTCTTCCTTCTTCCTTCTTCCTGATGACTGATGACTAATGACTAATGACTTCCGATTACTCCTCATAATCGATTAAAACTTGCACCCAGCGCGGCGGCCGCGGAATCGGATTTCCCAAACGATCTAACAGCAGCAAAGCTACTAAATGCACTACAAATAAATATACAATATTGTTAATCAAAATCATCCCAGCGGCGATCGCCCCTATTGTACTCAAACTCGGCACGCTCAGCCAGCCCAGCTTCACAAATACCCATTCCACAATCTCTGTTACCTGGGCGGTTACATAAACCCAGAGATCTTGACCCACCAAAGCTGACAGCAGCCAAAACTTAAAAAAGAACCCGACAGCACCAATTACCGCCCCCACACTAATAGAGACAGACCAACTCGCTTTGCGCCGCCAAAGTCCTCCCAGTGCAACTCCCATAATTCCAAAAGGAATCACGTATAAAATGCTCCGCGTTGGGCCCATGAGTACCGACAGCAGCAAACCGGAAACCAAAGCTGACATCCAAGCCGCTCTGTTACCCCAGCGCAGGTAAACTAGGGCAATGGGCACCGGGAAAAAAACCCGCAGCAACGGGCCCAGGGGAAAGTAATAATTTATCAGCCAAATCAAGCTAGCGGTACTTGCCAAAAATGCCGTTTCTACGAGCCTCAAAGGCGCTTCTCCAGTGGGGGGCGTCCCCGGGTCGGAATTTTTGCGATCGCCAGCCATTGCTGAAAAAGTGGCGGTTTGTGGCTCATTATTGCTACTGGGTGAACTGCCTGAATTAGACGCGGCATCTGCTGACAAAAAATCACTCATCCGATTTTAGATTTTAGATTTTAGATTTTAGATTTTACAGGACTTACGTGCTACACGTCTGATTCCCGATTTGAGATTTGAGATTTGAGATTTTACAGAACTTGCCTGCTGCACGTCTGATTCCCAATTTTCCGATTTTCCGATTTTAAATTTTATCAGAAAGAATTGGTTGAAAGCCCCAAGCGCGATCGGGAGAAATTAAAATTAGACTATTCATTACCAGAAAGAATTGGTTGAAAGCCCCAAGTCTTCGAGGGAGAAATTAAAATTAGACTATTCATTACTCGAATACTTGGACTTAAAGGTAGAGGTAGCTCTCGAACTGTCAAGCGGTCAACTGTCAATTGTCAACTGTTGAATCCAATCTTCTTCTTTCTAGGTAGAGGTCGCTGTCAAGCGGTCAACTGTCAATTGTCAACTGAATAAAGTTTGATATTTTACGACACTGGCGGGCCATAAGATTAATTTCCGGTTTCACTATTTGGAGGCCTCGCCACCCAATTTAATATTGTTCGCACAAACCAGGTTTAGGTAGGAACGCCAGTCTTATTTTAGATTGATGTTCTCAGGAAAATTTTCAGCAGCATCATTTTTCAGCTTTGACTTCCTGAATTACAAATACCGAACAAGATGCGTGGTGAACGACATAATTGCTCACACTCCCGAGGAAAGCTTCTGTAAGCCCCGTGCGGCCGCGCCTCCCCACTACTATTAAATCTGCACCCCAAGTTTGGGCGTGTTCGCAGACACAATGCCCCGGATCGCCATCCATTTGGCAGTCAAATTCCACCTCCAATCCTTGTTTGGCTGCAACCTCGCTATAATTTTTCAGCAAACCCTCAGACTGTTTTACCTCCCTTTCCAGCCGCAAACGTTGAGCTTGATAAGCTTGATCCATTAACTCGGCATTCAAGCCCAAATCTACCGGAATTGGCACTGCCGTCTCGCCCAGCGAGTTGACAGTAACGCAGTGAAATAGCATCATCTTAGCTCGATCGATCGAGGCTAATTCTAAGGCTTGACTGAAGACGCGGCGGCCAAGTTCAGAATCATCGACGGCGGCGAAAATTTTCTTAAAACTCACAGCTTTACCTCCGGCGGGAAATCATCAATATCAGTTAGTTAACAGAGAGTGTTGTTGAATGAGATTCAAATTAACAATCTCTGATACTTCTAGAGTAACCCATAAATGGAGTTAATCGGAGTAAGTCACAATATTCCAATTATAGTTCACTTTTTTAACTCCTCTGTAGTCGCGTCTTTCAGTTTGCGGGAGCTAGTCCCAACCAAATAGAGCGTAGTAAGGTAGGAATTTTTAGGCAGTTTACCCTAGCCTAGTACAATCAAAGTGGTAGTCGCTAACACCGTTCTAGTTTGATTGCACACCGTCACGTATTACTACTTCAGGCTTTTAAGATTGAGCGTAGCTTCTAGTAGGTTGCGCTTGATTGCTTTTAATGCCACGTTTCGGGCAGCATTTAATCCAGAGTGAGCCTTGTACCCATCAGCAGTTGCCACCAATGCAGCTCCAGATTGATAGCCCTCAAATCGAAGTGAGTCAGACGGAAACTTAGCCCCTCTCCAAAGTGGTTCTCCCCACGGACTAAGGCGACTCGTATTCATCGGACTAACGCGAGTTGTCACAATTGCATAATCTTGATATGCGATTCGTTTGACTTGCTCAAAGACCTTTCCCTTTAGCCAGTAGGCACGCTTTTGATTTGATCTCCTAGAGAATTTGCCTTTTTTCGGGCGAAGATTGCCTAGGTGTTCAAAACTAATTACATCCACTTTCCAGTGTTTTGCAAACTCAACAAGTTCCCTTGAAACCGCTCTGGAAAAATTAATTTCTCTGGCCGTTATTGAGTCCCATCTTGATTTAGCAAAACCACGACTCACTATTTTGGCTTGTCTCATCTTGATTGCAATTTGTCCTAGATCCCGCTTCCTACGAGCTACGTGACGCGACTGGTTGATAAAGTGCCTAGCGATTTCAGTCGTTTCGCCTCTGTCGTTGGTTTCTAGAACAGTTGCAATGATAATAAACTTGTCTAAATCCATGTCAATCCCGCAGGTTCTAAATGCGGAGTTAGACATAATTCCCTTGATACCTCCTGTGGCAGGCACATATTTTTCTAAGGGGAAAACGAGCCATAAAGAACCATTTTGTACTTGAATTCTTGGAGAACCTTTTGTCCATTCTGTCGGAACATTAGGACATTGATATTGATGTTTGACCCATTTCCATGAATTCCCTACTCGCATTTTCAAAACAATGGAGAAACCATCATCCTCTTTCCACATCCCTGAATCGTAATGCGGGTTAAACCGGAATGCCCTAGGATGAACTGGAGGTTTGTGATCTCTCATTCACTTCGGACGATGCAACCATTTTTGATAGGTTGAATTCCAGCTTTCGTAAGCACCGATGGCTTGTCGGATTGCGGCTCTTTTTAGCGGGGAAGGAAAGCCGCTAATAAACTGATGACCAGCGGTTAGTAATTCGTAGAATCGCCAGCCTCCCTTAGATTGCACGGGAATGCTTACGCCTTGAGGATTTTCAGCAATTAACAGGAAATAAAAATGCACTACTTCGTTGTAAGCATCCTTGGTTTCCTGCATATCAAATTTTGAGCGAATTAGTTTCGCTTTAACTGATTTGGTTGTAATTGAATATCCTTTTTGGCGTTTTAGCATTCTATAATGAAACTCCAATACACTCTAATTCGTCAATAGACGACAGATACATCGCGCTTAGCGCTCCAATATATACATAACCACTCCAGTATACTCCAATATTTCGTTTTGTAGTGATTAGACTAACAGACGCTCCAAGGCGTGTAGGTCGGGAATGCACAAAACGTCACGTTCGCGTTGAATAGTTCCTTTTTTTTCCAGCTTGCTCAGCACTCGCGTTACCGTTTCCCGAGCCAGCCCGCTGAGGCTACTTAATTCTCTGTGCGGCAGGTTGGGAATTTCTGTACCTCCACTGGACATTTTTTTCCCTTGCCCCTCTGCCAAAAATAATAGAATATCTGCTACTCGCGAGGTACTGTCAGACTCTCGCAAACGCAGGCGGCGGTTGACTTGTCGCAGGCGGCGGGCCATCAGTTGAGCTAGCCGAATGCCTGCGAGGGGCTCGGTATGAATGAGTTGCACAAAATCTTGAGCTGGCATATTGCCGATCAGTGTCGGGGCTAGGGTGATGACATCTGTCGATCGCGGTGCTTCTTCGATCGCTGCCATTTCCCCGAACAGTTCTCCTTTCCCTAAAATATTCAGCGTTACTTCTTTTCCGTCTAGATTGTAGGTGCGAATTTTCACCCAACCATCCAATATAAAATACACTGATGTTCCCCAGTCATTTTCTAGTAAAATCACTTGATTCGACGGATGACTGCGGGTAACGATGTGGACAGTTGCTCTCTCGATTACAGGGTCAGGCAAACCTGCAAAAAAAGGAGTAGAAACTATCAATTGATTTATATTTGACTGCGGATCTCGGGCGTTAAAGCGGTCTTCCATGAGGCCATCATCTTAATTTATGCGCTTGAGCTGCGCTGGGCAGTTAGAAATAGCTTGCAGCCGAGTCATTCGAGCGATTTGAGATTCAAGCATTTGAGGAACAAGGAGCTAAAAATCGGCAATTTTTCCTCTAAAGTTTTGCGGTCAAAGGTCGAATATGGGAATTATTGACGCGATCCCAGGCATAAATGCGCGGGAATTCTCAAAGGTTGCATTCCGGTGCGATCGCATCCACACCTTCACGCTTTCTTCTTCCTGTCTCTTAGGCTCTTAACTAGACCGTTTCCGGTTCCCGTCAGACCGCCTCCACAGGCAATTTCTTTAATGTCTACGAAGCGTCCCTCCGCCGACAATCCTTGAAAACCGAATAACTTGAGCGGCTGCTACATCTCGATGTGTTGTATACCCACACTCAGGGCAATTATGCACTCGTTCATCAAGTGCTTTCTTGCCAGTGTGACTATCACAATTCGGACAAACCTGAGAAGTGTAATCCTTGTTTACCTTCTCAAAATGTACTCCCCGTTTCCAGCACACCCACGACATAATCGCGATGAATTGACCGAAACCAGCATCTAAGGTGTGTTTGCCAAACCTACCTTTTGCCCAGACTCGAAAATCGATATCTTCAACAAATATCATTCCCGCATCTAGGGCTAGGTCATGAGCTAATTTAAACTGCCAATCTTTTCTGGTATCGGTAACACGCTGATGCAGCCTAGCAATTTTTCTATTCAACTTATGACGGTTGTTAGAGCCTTTCTTCTTGTTCTTGAGCCGACGTTGCAGCAATTTAAGCTTGCGGTGTTCGACCTTGAGCAACTTAGGACGTTTAACTAATTTGCCTTCAGAAGTTGCTAAAAATTGGTCTAAACCTAGATCTATGCCAACGGGGAATCCCTGTGCAACTGGTTGAGGAACATTAACATCACATTCTAAGAAAAGTATGACGAAATATCCACTAGCCTTCCGGACAATTTGAGCTTGCTTGATTGCAAACTCATTAGGAATCTCTCTTGATTTAATGAATTCAACAATGCCTAACTGTGGGAGTTTAATAGTATTTCCTTGGAGGCAATTTTTGAGCATTTGGGGAAATACAAACGACCGCATTCGGTATTTATTCTTAAATCTTGGGAATCCCATTCCCTTACGTTTCATGTCTAGGAAGGCTGTTTCCAGCTTTCTTAACACCTGTTGAAGCATCTTTTTGTGTTAACCGTTTTAAGTTCGGGAAACAACTCTTTAGCTTTGGTTAGCTCCGCTGCCTGATTGTAATAATTTGGGTAGGGAGCATCAGCCGGAATAATGTACTCGCGAGCGATCGAGCAAGCATTAATCGGACATTTACGAGAGTTAATCCAGTCTTTACGCTCTCTCAATGCGTAGTTCCAAACCTTACGACAAATTACCAGAGTTCTTTCGATTTGAGAAATCTGCTTGTCTGTCGGCTTTAGTTTGTACTCGTAACTGAGATTTAGCATGATTCTTGACTAGCTCTACAAAATATTATATCATTTTGTAGATACTATGACAATAACGAAATCTCACTCTTGTCACTGGCATTGCCTTAGCCTCCGGTTAGCTTTCATGTCCGTCTTGAAAGGACGGGGTTCTCAGCATATTTTTTATAGCCTCAAGCTCTGATTGGGAGCTAGAAACTAAAGACTATACCATAATTGTTTAGATACATACCGCCGAGTAAATTTTATTAACAAAATTTTAGCAGCGCAGCAAGGGACTGAGCGATCGAGTTAGCGAAGACAATGACTTCGCGATGACAAGCTTAACACTGCTGAGAGATTTGTTGTCAGCAGGCCCGACAGTCGATCGGCTAGCGGAAGCACAAGTCCGCCCACGGGACAGACAGCGACCACATCCGATTGCAACTCTCTGGAACCAGTCAAATGTCAGCACTACCAAGAAAATCCACACCAATTTCCAGTCTAAAGGTTGGCGCTCTTGGCAACCGAAACCGACGCAGTTTCCAGCAATTTTTTATGCTACCCCGAGATTATTGTACCATTAATCTCTAGCCATGAACACAGATCGAAAGCTATCATAAAAGGTTGTTTAAATCGACTGCATGGGGACAAGCCCGAATCCGGGCATCCCAAAATCGCAGATTGTTTGAGGTTTTTCCCAAGTCTGTAGTCTGTAAAAGATGGAAACAAAAATTTACCAGAAAGAATTGGTTGAAAGCCCCAAGCCTGCTCGGGAGAAATTAAAATCAGACTATTCATTGCTCCAATCCTCGGACTTAAGGGTAGAGGTCGCTCTCAAACTGTCAACTGTCAACTGTCAACTGTCAACTGTTGAACGCATTACCTGAGGAGAGAGTGGCACCCAGCCACCGCCCCAAGCTCGGGGTTAGGAACTGTAACTTAATTTATGGACAAAGCTACCCATCCTTGACTATTTGGGTAGCTTTTTGAGCAAATTGTGGCGGCGCGAGACTATTTGCCCGTAGTTCAATTTGTTTTTGCCTCCGTGCCATTGGATGACAGATGTGG
>NZ_JAEQCX010000105.1:0-24883 GCF_020738035.1 Microcoleus sp. PH2017_28_MFU_U_A | reverse complement strand
ACGAGGTTTATACCGTTCTGCTCAGAAATCAATTCTGAATGCAGATGTTAACGGTGCGGCAAACATCATTAGGAAATCAAAAGTAGCCATAGACTCAATAGTTGAGCGAGTGGGTAGCGGGTTACTGACTAACCCTTTAAGAATTAAACTTTGGGCGGATTCATCCCCCAAAGTTTGTCCTTAAGAATCCCCGCGTCTTCAGACCGGGGAGTGTCAATAATCAATTTTAGGCCAGATTTGTGGCAACAAGCTGATACTAATCACTTCTTAAAGTTAATCGGGATCGTCTTTGATAAGGAGCCAAAATAATGCCCAGTGCAGTACCAATTATTATAGTTGAGCCAACGCCAACGCCAACGCCGGAGACAACGCCAACGCCGACGACACCAACACCGACGACGCCGACACCGACGACGCCGACACCGACGACGCCGACACCGACGACGCCAAGGCCTTCCGACGACACATTTGGCGGCATAGACGACACATTGGGCGGAGGAAAAGGTACCGTACCCTCAATCATCGGGGGCGTACTTCGGGGAACAGAAACCAACGACTCGTTAGTTGGCAGTCCCGGCCCCGACGTGATTTCCGGGCTGCAAGGCAACGACAACCTGCAAGGATCTGGTGGCGATGATTTAGTTTTTGGCAATGATGATGAGGACGTATTGTTTGGTGGCCCCGGCAACGACGTGCTCGACGGCGGTTCAGGACTCGATACCCTGTACGGAGGCAAAGGCAGCGATTCCCTCGACGGGGGAAATAACCCCGATTTGTTGTACGGCAATGACGGCAACGATACGGTAATTGGAGGCGAAGGCAAAGATACAGCCTACGGCGGCAAAGGCACCGACAGCTTGCGCGGTGGGTTGGGCGACGACAGCTTTTTGGGCGATCGCGGCGATGACGTTCTCTGGGGCGATCAAGGTAATGACTCGCTCTTCGGTGGCGAAGGCGAAGACTTGCTATTTGGCAACGAAGGAGGCGACTGGCTCTACGGCAATGGCGGCGCGGATACCATTTTTGCAGGTGACGGCGATGACATCGTGTTCGGCGGTGCTGGGGACGACATCGTGGACGGTGGTGCTGGCAACGATATTCTTTGGGGCGAAGCAGGCAAAGACATAGTAGCAGGAGGCGAAGGCAGAGATGTCTTCGTTATCGGTACCTTCAGTACCCCCGGTGGCAGCAGCAGCAACGGCACTAACCCAGCATTTCTCACCACAGGCGGCCCGGATATCGCCGATGCTGATATTTTCACAGACTTTCGCCAAGGTGAAGATGCGATCGGGCTGAGCGGCGACCTCAAGTTTGAAGATTTGGTAATCTTCCAAAGCACCGACAGCAAAGCCGGCAGCACCATTATTCGCAACGGCGTCAGCGGCGACTTTTTAGCAGTATTGCCCGGAGTAGACAGCAGAACCTTGGGACGCAGCTCATTTGTAATTGCCCCCATAGTTCCAGGCAGCGCCACCCCACTACCAGCTCCGACGCCGACTCCGAGTCCGACGCCGACTCCCACACCGACGGCAAGTCCGACTCCCACACCAACTCCGACACCGAGTCCGACTCCCACACCCACAGACACTCCGACTCCCACAGACACTCCGACGCCGAGTCCGAGGCCAATCTTCCCCACGCCGACGGCAAGTCCGAGTCCAACGCCGACGCCGACAGGAAGCCCGACACCGACAGGAAGTCCGACGCCGACAGGAAGTCCGAGTCCGACACCTGTCAATCAGCTTCCAGTCGCAGTTAACGACAACTTCACTACGGTTTCAGGTCAAGGTCTCACTTTCAACGTTCTGTTGAACGACACCGATGCAGACAAGAACCCTTTGACGGTTACGACTTTTACCCCAACAGCCAAAGGAACTCTGACTCCCTTGGGCGGCGGCGACTTCCAATACACCCCAAATGCTGGCTTCTCTGGTTCTGACAGCTTCAGCTACTCGATCTCAGACGGCAACCGCGGCACTGCTCAGGCAACAGTAACTATCAACGTCAGCAACCCCCCACAGCTAGTTATTAACGATGGTGTGGTGGTTGCCAAAAGTGCTCCGACTCAGACAATCACCGCCGCCGATTTGTTGGTGACAGATCCCGACAACCCTCCATCGGAAATTGTTTACACGATTACTAAAGCCCCCGACGCTACCAGAGGTTTTGTGCAAAGGGGCACCACATTTCTCAACGTGGGCGGCAAATTTAGCCAAGACGATGTCAACAACAACATTGTCAAATACAACTTGTTAGCAGGAGGTGGCAGCGACAGTTTCACGTTTACAGCCTCCGACGGGTCTTCAAAGATCGGGCCGGCATCCTTCAGCATTACGGTGGTAGATAATATTGTCGATCGCACCGCACTTCCTGCCAGCAGCTTTACAGGCAGCAACATCAGCGACTACATCATCGGCGGGGCAGGCAACGATACCATCTCAGGCGGTGCCGGGGACGACATCATCGACGGCAGGGGCGGCGACGACTTTGCATTCGGTGATGCAGGCAATGACTCGCTGCTGGGTTCGATCGGCAACGACAACCTCGACGGCGGACTGGGCAACGACACCATCAATGGCGAAGATGGCATAGATTCGCTAGTTGGCGGACTGGGCAACGATTTGATGTTCGGCGGCAATGACAATGACATCATCTCGGGCGGTGACAACGGCGACACCATTGACGGCGGCGCTGGGAATGATTCGATATTGGGAGAAGCCGGCGAGGACTCGATACTTGGAGGCAGCGGCACCGACACATTATTGGGTGGAATTGGCGACGACTCGATCGAGGGCGGTGCCGGCGACGACATCCTCGATGGCAGCATCGGCAGAGACTTGCTCGATGGCGGTATCAATAACGATTCTATCTCCGGCGGCGATAGCGAAGACACCATTTTAGGTGGAGAAGGCAGCGACACCGGACTCGGAGGTGCGGGCAACGACTACATATTAGGCGAGGGCGGCGGCGACTCCCTGTTGGGCGAAGCGGGCGACGACACTGTAGACGGCGGCGCCGGTAGCGACTGTCTCAGCGGCGCCTTCGGCAACGACTTGGTATTGGGTGGCGATGACAATGACTCGCTTTCCGGCGGTGCGGGCAATGATATTTTGGGCGGCGGGAACGGTTCTGACTTGCTCACCGGCGATGCTGGTAATGATTTCTTCTACTACGAAACTCCGAGTGAAGGTGTAGATATCATTACTGACTTTAATGCTAATGGCACCGGCACCGACAGATTCTTGTTCAGGTCGTCAAATTTCGCAGGTTTAACCAACTCGGGAACTACTAACGATTTCACCAGTTTTATCGTCAGGAATATCGGCAGTGGCGGCGACAACATCAGCAAGCAAGAAGTAATTTTGTTTGAATCTAAATTTGACAACGCTCAAGCAATCAATGCAGTGTTGAAGAATCAAAACGGTTCGAGCAAAACTGGAGCTTTCTTCGTGTACCTGAACAATACTTTTAACCAGTATGTTCTTGGCTTTGACCCGAATGTGGCAGACGACAGTCTCCCAGCTTTCGATTTGGCAGTGTTGAATTCTATTCCTACAGTGCCGGGAGCTCTTAGCACCGTCATTACTGCCTCTGACTTTAAGTTTATCTAGTCGTTTTTGAGTAGCGTCGCAAGGAGTCCGAAAAATGCCCAGTGCAGTACCAGTAATTATTATACCGGAGACCACTCCTACGCCGTCGCCGGGGACAACTCCGTCGATGACGGGGACTTCTCCGTCGATGACGGGGACAACTCCGTCGATGACGGGGACTTCTCCGTCGATGACGGGGACAACTCCGTCGATGACGGGGACAACTCCGTCGATGGCGGGGACAACTCCGACGATGACGGGGACAACTCCGTCGATGACGGGGACAACTCCGACGATGATGGGGACAGGCCCGGGGATTTCGATCGTACCGGTGCCTCGACCAACTCCGACTGTACCCACGCCTCCCCCACAGCCGCTGTTTGTCGATGGTGTAGTTGTCGCCAATGACGGGAATAACTATTTAATCGGCAGCTTGTTCAACGACACGATTTCCGGGCGCGACGGGGACGACACGATTCTGGGTCGGGACGGGGACGATATCATCAGGGGCGAAGACGGTAACGATTCTCTCAATGGTGGCGCTGGTAAAGATATCGTTGAAGGCGGGCGCAGTAATGACACCGTGCGGGGCGGCAAAGGCGATGACTTGGTTTCTGGCGACCAGGGCAACGATGCAGCTTTTGGCGACCAGGGCAACGATGTTGTCTTGGGTTCGGAAGGCAACGATACGCTGTACGGCGGTAAAGGCAATGACTGTCTGCGCGGAGGTGCGGAAGACGACCTGATTTTTGGCGACAAGGGCAGTGACACTGTTTTTGGCGACACGGGCAATGACTGCCTGATCGGCGCTGCGGGCAATGATATTCTTTTGGGCGCCGACGGTGGGGATGTCATCAGCGGCGGTGTTGGTAACGATACTGGTGAGGGTGGCGAGGGTGATGACCTGCTATTTGGAGGAGATGGCAATGATGCTCTGTCTGGAGATGCTGGGGATGATATTCTGACGGGCGATCGCGGGTCTGATACTCTGACAGGAGGCGAGGGTTCGGATATCTTTGTTCTCGGTAGGGTGGGTACGTCGGTTTCTAGTAGCGGGTTTCTGACTACTGGCGGCCGCGAGATCGGTGATGCTGATTTAATCAGAGATTTTAAGGCAGGAGATTCGATCGGCTTGGCTGGAGGTCTGAACTTTACACAGTTAAACATCTTCCAGGGTCAAGGCTCGAATTCTAGCAACACGATTATTCAGGACAAGCAAACTGGCGAATTTTTGGCGGTGTTGGTTGATGTGCGACCTGGTTCGCTAGATGAATCTAGGTTCACTACGGCTCGAATACCGCGCGTAGAAGATAATCCCTTTACTATTCAGGGAACAAGTGTTTCTCCGACACCGAGGGGGACAAGTCCTTCTCCAACTCCGACGGGGACAACGGCTTCTCCAACTCCGACGGGGACAACGGCTTCCCCGACACCAACGGGGACAACGGCTTCCCCGACACCCTCAACGGGGACAAAACCTGTTACGACACCGCCACCGACGGGGACAACTGCTTCTCCAACTCCGGCAACAAGTCCGACTCCGGCAACAAGTCCGACTCCGGCAACAAGTCCAACTCCGGCAACAAGTCCAACTCCGGCAACGAGTCCGACTCCGGCAACGAGTCCGACTCCGGCAACAAGTCCGACTCCGGCAACAAGTCCGACTCCGGCAACAAGTCCGACTCCGGCAACAAGTCCGACTCCGGCAACAAGTCCGACTCCGACTCCATCGCCATCACCGGGGACAAATCCGAGTCCAACTCCGTCGCCGGGGACATTACCGACACAGGTTCCGAGTCCGACTCCATCACCGGGGACAACTCCGAGTCCGAGTCCTTCTATTGTCCCGACTCCAACTGCGACAACCCCAACTCCTCCGCCTTTCGGTGGTGGGCCAGTTCCGCCGAGTTTTACCACTCCGACTCCTAACGAACTGCCGATCGTCGAAACTGGTAAAACGCTGACAGCTTTGCAGAATTCGCCTCTGTCTCTAAGTATTTCGCAGCCGACAGATCCAGAGGGCCAACCATTGTCGATCGGAGTAATCGGAGTGCCCAATCCGAATTTCGGTCAAGTAGTTGTCGGTACAACTCCGATCGCCCTGAACCAAAAACTGACAGTTCAGGAATTACTCGGCCTGCAATTCCAACCTAAAACTGATGTAATCGGGTCAGCCGGTTCCTTCAGCTACAGCGTAGCGGACGATCAAGGTGGCACGGCGGCAGCCTCAGTCGCGATTAACATCAACTCTTTCAATACATCGTCAACCCTTCCGACTAGCTTGCCGCCGGTGCTTGGCGATGACGGCATCGTATTTACGAATACGAATAATTTGCTGCCGACATTCATCGACGTACTCGCCAACGATTCCAGCCCGCAGAAAGGGCCACTCAGCATTATCAATGTCGGCACGCCAAAACTGGGCATAGCTGTGAATCTCGGCACTCAGGTGCAGTTCATCCCCGGCAACGTAGCGGGTACAACTACTTTCACCTACAGCGTCAGCGACGGATTCGGGACACTTCCGGGCACAGGTACGATCGCCGTTTCAATCTTGCCGGCGGATAGCGGGCCTAACAAATTGGTTGGTGGTTCTTTGCCGGACAATTTGAACGGTTTTGCAGGGGCAGATACTGTTGACGGCCAAGGCGGCAACGATACGATGAACGGCGGTTTGGATAACGACGTGCTCGTAGGCGGCCTGGGTGCAGATACCATGACGGGTGGCGGTGGTAGCAATCAATTCCGCTATACCAGTCCTGCGGATGGCGGGCTGGCCTTTGATGCGGCTTCTTCGGCGGCCATCAATGCTGCGATCGCTGCGGGCGGATACGATGTGATTACTGATTTTACCGGTCTCGGTGTGCCGATCGCCGATCAGT
Source organism: Microcoleus sp. PH2017_28_MFU_U_A (assembly GCF_020738035.1). Lineage (NCBI taxonomy): Bacteria > Bacillati > Cyanobacteriota > Cyanophyceae > Oscillatoriales > Microcoleaceae > Microcoleus > Microcoleus sp. PH2017_28_MFU_U_A. The sequence goes on along the minus strand of NZ_JAEQCX010000105.1, from coordinate 18,411 downwards.
TTAACTTTGCCCCCGGATTCCCAAATCTCAATAGTGGCACTCTAGTTCTACTGAACGTGCAGACAACTGTTTCTGCAAATATTCTGGGAGGAAGTGCCTTTTTGTTTGCCTACGATTCCGGCGGCAATACTTACATCATTTATGACGGCAATGGCAACAACCTCGCCGGCAACGATTCTCGCATTTTGGCGAAGTTAAATGGTGTAACAGGGGTTTCTTCTCTTTCGGGATTTGACTTCACGTTTATCTAGGAATAGATAGAAGACGCTCGCGGTTGAAACCGCCTCTATACAAACAAAACCCACCTCCGTGGGTTGAAGAGTAGAACAGCGGGCTGTTGAAATTACGTTATTTTCTTCAGTCCGCGGAGGCGGACTTTGTTTGTGTAGACGCGGTTTCAACTGTACGTCCTATCTAAATCGGATTTTCATCAGAAAAAAGTCCCAATAAAGGGCCGAGAATCGCGCCAAAAACAAAGCCGCCGGCATGAGCCCAATAGGCAACTCCCCCGGATTCCATGCCCACACTTGCCGGCGCATTCAAGGAAGCTAAGCCGCTCAATGCTTGCTGTGCAAACCAAAATCCGAGAAAGAAGAAAGCGGGAACTCTGACTGTAGTAATAAAAATGCCCAGAGGTAGTAAAGTAAGAACTTTGGCTTGGGGATATCTGAGAATGTATGCGCCCATCACGCCTGCGATCGCGCCGCTAGCGCCCAGGGAAGGAATAGCCGATGATGAGGAAAAATACCACTGAGTTAGTGATGCTAAAACGCCGCAAGTAAGGTAAAATATTAAATATTTTACGTGTCCTAAACGGTCTTCTACGTTGTTACCAAAAATCCACAAAAATAACATATTTCCGGCAATGTGGAGAAAGCCTGCGTGCAGGAATTGCGAGCTAATTAGTGTCGTCCATTCGGGAAATGGCGAAACTGGCAGAGACACCCGACACATATTGCTTAACTGGCAAGGAACGACCGCCCAAGAGTAGAAAAATTGCGTTAATTGGCGATCGCCCAAACTGAGTTCGTACAAAAACACTAATACGTTGGCAGCAATCAGTCCGAAGGTAACGTAGGGAGTGATACTGGTGGGATTGTCATCGCGTAAGGGAACCACAGTTTTTTTCTCCTCAACATCAAAATATTGGCAACACGATATCGTATTTGCAGGCCAAAAGTCTTCTGTCGGAAGGAAGAATTTATTAGGATTAGTCAGCAGTCATTAGTTATTAGTCAGTTGGTTGTCTCTAGAATTTATCTATTGTCAGGATTGCCGTAAATCATTTGGGAAACTTTGGGGGGGGTGTCTCCGATGTGAAAAGCGCGGGCTGTTTCTTCGATCGCGCGATCGGCATTTGTGACTCGCTCGAATTGGCGTTTGTGCTCTGCCCAAGATTCGACAATTATCGTTTCTACAAATCGGCTGGGATGGGATAAATCTTGATACAATCCCCACTGAATCGCCCCGTCGCGCCGCCTGGTGCGACTTAGTGCTTGCATTACTTGTTTAAAACTATTTGCATCGGCCGGATCGATGCAGTATTCTAAAGTAATTAATACCGGGCCGTCGTTGGGAGATGGTTCAAAAGAGTGGGCTGGTTGCTGCCAGTGCAGGGAAGATGTTAAATCCATTTTTTCCGCACATCGGAGACGGTAGCGAGTGGCGAGGGCTGTAGTCGCGATCGCTCCAACTGCTGCAATCTGTAAACTAACAGAAATTCCTGCTTGCTGGGCAATGGTTCCCCACAGTAAACTACCTAAAGTCATGCTTCCCTGAAACACTAACAAATATGTCGCTAAAGCTCTCGCCCGCACCCATGTAGGAACGGCTGTTTGAGCAGCTACATTCAAACTTACCATCACTGTCAAAGACGACAATCCCACCACCAGCATCGCCGCGCATACTGCATAAAAATTGCGCGCATAACTCAATACCAGCATCATTGTTCCAAACACCGCCGATGCGGCTGCTACCGACAAATCAGTCGAAATTCGCTGCCGGATTTTGGGTAAAATAAATGCTCCGGCTAACCCACCGATTCCCCAAAAACCGAGAATTATCCCGTATTTAAAAGCATCCAAACCTAATTCTCGGCGACCCAAAAGTGGCAGCATGGCAAACAAAGCGCTGGCAAAGAAAATATATGCCCCAGCGCGGATCAGGACTGCTTGAAAAGGTGGAGAATAGCGCACGTAGCGGATTCCGGCTTGCATTGCGCCGATAAATCTTTCTGCGGGTAAAGCTGTTTCTTGGGGCTTTCTCTGCCACGTATAAATGACTAGAATGACTCCGATAAAGGAAGCTGCATTCAGCAAAAATACGAAGCCAGTGCCGGCGGAAGCGATGATGATTCCTGCTAAAGCGGGGCCTACAGATCGCGATAAATTGATGACAATTCCGCTTAATGTTACTGCTGACGGCAGTTGTTCTTTGGCAACTAATTCGGGGGTAATTGCTTGCCAAACGGGCATATTTACGGCGCTGCCGATGCTGATAACAAAGGTTAATCCTAGCAGTATCCAGGGAGTTGTGAGGTTCGTAACGGTGAGAATTCCCAAAAGTGCGGCGGCGACAAGCATCCAGCCTTGGGTGAATAGTAGCAGGCGGCGCCGATCGACTACATCGGCGATCGCGCCGGCAGGTAGCGCTAGCATGAAAAATGGCAAGCTGGATGCTGCTTGCATCATGGCGATTAGCAAGGGCGAGGGGGAAAGGGATGTCATCAGCCAGGAGGCCCCTACATCGTGCATCCAGGTGCCGATGCTGGAAACTCCCGAGGCTAGCCAGAGAGCTCGAAATACGGGCTGGGCTAGGGGACTCCACATTGAGGCGGGCTTTGGTGCGGTGGCGCTCATGTTTGGATAGGGAGAGTTTGCGATCGAACTTTATCTTACATCACCTGAAATTATTGTTTTTTTAATACCATGACTAAAGCCCCTCCTTCTTGACAAAATCATCAAAATTAGGCTAATCTCAAAACGTCGAGCGAGACGACTGGTCTAGTAACATTGTTTATGAGTGGAAAAGTTGCCATCAAAGAAGATACCAAACTTGCTCTGATTAAAGCAGGGCGACGAATCATTGTGGAAAAAGGATACAATCACGCCGGAATTCAGGAAGTTTTGCAAGCGGTAGGGGTTCCGAAAGGCTCTTTCTATCACTTCTTCAGTAGCAAAGAAGAATTCGGTTTGGCAATCATCGAGTACGATTCCCAAATGCACGATCGCATTGTCGAACAGTATTTAGGTGATATCAATCTCACTCCTCTGAATCGGCTGAAGCATTATTTTACCTTTAAGTTAGAGGAATTTGAAACTCTGCAATACCGAGAAGGCTGTTTGTTTGGCAATCTCAGCCAAGAAATGGCCGATCAAAACGATCGCTTTCGCCTGCGGTTGCAAGAAGCTACGGATCGCTGGCGAGATCAGTTTGCTGAGTGCATTGAAGCTGCCCAAACTGCGGGTGAAATCTCCAAAAACCAAAAGGCTCAAGACTTAGCAGAGTTTTGTTTAAATAGTTGGGAAGGTGCTTTGTTGCAAATGAAACTGAGCAAAAGTGATGCTCCGCTGAAGAACTATATTCAGTTTATGTTTGGGATGATTTTAAAGTAGCTCAAAAAGTTGAACGATCGCTGGATCTGTCTCTATTCAACTTGTCCGCAAGTTTGGCAACATACAGCAAATTCCACATTTATGAAGTACACTCGCTCCCCGTAGGGACACGGCACTGCCCAAGGCGTGTCAACTTAAGCCTGAAAGCCTTGATAAATGTCGTTTTTACCATAGTCCAGATCCCCCTAAATCCCCCTTAAGAAGGGGGACTTTGAGTACGTTCTTGTCCCCCCCCTTAAGAAGGGGGGCTAGGTAGGGCGGTTTTATTGTCCTCAGACAAATTAGGTACGTAGTTGCGCTTCAGCGCTCCTTATAATATTAGGAAAGAGCGCTAAAAGCGCAACTACGTACCTTGGCCCAAACGCGAGCCGACATTTGAGCGATACTTTTGGTAGTTTTATATTTCCTATCCTGACAATAAAACCACCCTACTTCTTAAGGAGGGCTAGGGGGGATCTAGATTTAATAGTCAAACAGCAATCTCTGACTGGATTTGACCTTAAGTTGACACCTATGGGCTCTCGGAGTGTCCCTACACTTCACAAACCTCGAATACGCTACATATAGATCAATACGGTTTACTTAAGATTGTCATTGCGAGGAACGAAGCAAACAAGAGTATCTATTTTTCATAGGGTTTTACCCCAGGGCAGTCTTAAGTAAACGGTATTGAATTATATTACCCACAATGAGGAAACCGCACTGCCGTTTCCCTGCAATTAATCGAGGTAGGGAAACGGCAGTGCCGTTTCCTCCGTTTATATCATCCCGATGTAACCGGAATTGATATCAGGAATATTTTTATGTTTTATCCTCAGATTTCTATGAAAACTCCGACACTTTCTACGGCCATTATGCTAACCGCACACAAAGCATAAATTCCCGTTCCTACCGTTACTTGTACGGTGTCTGCATTGATGATTTTGATGAGTTTCCAGCTATCACCATTCTTTTGATAAAGCGTCCAAGAACGGATGTTTTTATCGACGGGATTTTTCCACTGCAAAACATTGCTATTCCCCACTTTTTGTACTACCACTGATACTGGAGGGGCCGGCGGCTTTCCATTTTGCCAAGGCATCGCGGGAACGAGTGCGGGTTGCGCGTATGTAGTGGATTTAAAATTATCGTAGATTTGCTGGCGGTTGTCGCTAAATGCTTTCATGCTGAAGAAAACATTGCCTAAAGCTAAGCTGTCTTTAGAGTTGCGCGTAATCTCAATTTGATTGTTTATTTCCTGCACAGTCCACTTGTTGCCGTCAAGTCTTCCTAAGTTGTTTCCTACATAAATATGTCGGTTTTGGGGGTTGTTTTCCAGCCACCATTCCAGCAACATTGGATAGCTTTGAGCTGTTTGATCGATGCGCCAGTAAAGTTGAGGATTTAGATAATCTACCCAACCTGATTCTAACCATTTTTTGGCGTCGGCATAGAGTGTTTCGTAGGCGTCTAAACCGCGACTTTGTGGTGGTTGTCCGGGTCGATAAATACCGAAGGGACTGATGCCGAATTTTACGTTGGGTTTGACTGTTTTAATTCCTTGTCCGAGTCTTCTAACTAATTTGTTGACATTTTCGCGGCGCCAGTCTCCTAAACTCATTTGGCCGCCTCTAGAAATATAACTATTGTAAATCTTGCTGTCGGGAAATTCTTGACCGTCAATGGGATAGGGATAGAAATAATCGTCGAAGTGAACGCCGTCTATATCGTAGCGCTTAACTACATCTAAAATTACGTTGTAAGTCTTGTCTAAAACTAAATCAATTCCCGGATCCATCCACAAGTCGTCGCCCCACGGATAAACGCATTCGGGATTGGTAACTGAGAGGTGCGGGCGGACGTTGGGAGGGGTTTGAGTGGAAACTTTGGCGCGGTACGGATTGAACCAAGCGTGAACTTCGATGTTGCGTTTGTGGCTTTCTGTAACGGCAAATATTAAAGGGTCATAGTAAGGTTGCGGTGGCTTTCCTTGAGTTCCTGTCAGCCACGCACTCCAAGGTTCTAATTCTGAGGCGTAAAGGGCGTCGCCCGCAGCTCGAATTTGGAGGATAATTGCATTGAAATTCATTTCTTGCAGCCTGTCCAGGATTTTCAGGAGTTCGGCTTTTTGCTGTTCTGTTGAGAGTTTGTTGCTGAATGGCCAGTCAATATTCCACACGGATGTTATCCAAACTCCGCGAAATTCTCGCTGGTGGTTGACGTAAACTTGCGGCCTGGGAACTTTGCTGAGAACTATAATATATTGATTGTATATTTGTGGCGCTCTTTTGAGATATACTAATGCTTGATAAACCCAGGCGACTACATCGGCTCTGGTGGCGTTTCCGGCGGGATTTAATAGGTTTAAGTTGGGGGCGTTGACGACTATTTCGGATTGGGTTGCTATGACGATCGCCTTTTTGGCATAATTAGGAATTTCTGTGCTGTCTTGGTAGATGTTTGATAGAACCAGATTGCTTGTCGGTACAGCGTTTGACCCAAATATGCCGCTGACTAAGGCAACTAATGCTTCGGCCCTGGTAATCAGGCTTTCGGGTTTAAACAGGTTGTCGGGATAGCCGGAGATAAATCCTCTTTTATATGCTGCTTGAATGGCTGTGGCGGCCCAGTGGGTGGCGGGAACGTCGATAAAGGGTATGTAGGGCCGTTTGTCGGGTACGGGAAAGGCTTTGCTGACTATGGCGGCGAATTGGGCCCGGGTGAGGTTGCTGTTGGGGCGAAAAGTGCGATCGGGAAAACCGCTGATTACGGCCCTTTCTACTAAGCCATCAATGAATATTTTTGCCCAATGATTTTGAATGTCGGAAAAGCGATTTGTGCTGGAAACCATAGTTGTATTTATAATCGGGAATTGGGAATTGGGAATGGGGCATTGGGCATTGGGAATGGGGCATTGGGGAGCGGTTATTAGTTATTAGTTATTTGTTATTAGTAGCAAGTCACAAATAACTAATAACAAATAACTAATACAACTATAATTGCTATAGCAACTGTCAACTGTCAACTGTCAACCGACTACAGCAAACTGGCATTTTCGTAAAGCAGCCGGATGATATTGATGATTTTTTGTCCGTATAAAGGGTCAGAATTCCAGCGACCTGCAAGTTCGTTGACGGTGGGGGCTACGCCGCGCTTGACAAAACGAAAACGCACGTTTTCTTTAACTAAAGGTTGGTTGATTGGTTCGGTACTGGCGTAAGCTTTTAGGTGCTGAATTTGCGCTCTAATTCCTGTTCTGGCATCGGGAAAGGAAATGCCGGAATTTGTGGGGCTGACGATTCCCATGTCAGCAAAGTTGAATTGTTCTGGTTTGACTGCACCGCCAAAGTTGAGATAGTTTGTTTCTAAACACATTTGGCAAAAAGCTACGTCGTGATTGACGCCTTCTGCGGCTGCTTCTTGGACGTAAATTTGAGGTAGGTTGGGAAATATTACCAGGGCTTTGCTGTTTGTTTTGGTGAGAAATACTGTGATTTGTTGGGCGGTAGTTAAACCGCGTCCCATGATTTTTCCTACGCCGGAGAGGATATCACGGCGCGATCGCAGGGATACTGATGTGGTGGCCTGATCCCAAGTTACGGAAATGTCGCGATCGCGCAAATCGACAGCCCGCACGAATACTACTCCATTGTAGGTGATTCGGCGATCGGCTGTTTCTGGTTTAACATTGAGAGCGTCTAGAACTTCGGAAGGGACAAAAGCATTTCCGTTGACCAAAATGCCTTTGTCTTCGTGGGGCGCACCGTTGATTTGGATATTAATTAAAGGATAAACTATAGGTTTTGGTGTCGGTGTCGGTGTCGGTGTCGGTGTCGGTGCAGGTGTCGGTGTCGGTGTCGGTGTCGGTAAGGGTTTTAAAGGAGTATTGTTTAACCAAGCTTCAAGTCCGTCAGCGAGTCCGAGGGCGACATCACGGCGGCGATTTTGAATAGTTCGCAAGTCATCAATGTTAGTTAAAAAACCGAGTTCTATTAACAGCGAAGGAATATTTACGCGCCGACAGAATGCAAGGCTACCAACACCAGCTTCTGTATCTGCTCTTGCGCCACGATTCGGTATTTGTGGACACCTGCGTAAATAGCCATTTAAAATTAAATCTGCATCTGCTTTTCGTCTGGGGTTGCTACCAATATAAAACGCGCTAGCACCGCGGACTTGGGGATTAGAAAAAGCGTCTATGTGTATTTCAACCGCTACATCTCCCGGCTGAGAGCGACTATTGATCCAAGCGATACTTTCGATTAAGCTAAGAGTATCTGGTACAGAGAAGGTGTCTATACCTCGCTGCCGCAATTCAGGTACTAATAAATCCCGAGTGAGAATAAGTTCCTGGGATTCGGTGGTGCCAAATGCGATCGCCCCGGGATCGCGCACGCTGCCTTCAAACCCGCCATGCCCTGCTGAAACAAAAATAGAAGCCATTTAATAAAAATCTCCACCTTGCAGCTACTTGATGTCTGTTTTTTATGCTCGGCTTTTATTTTACCGCAAAGGCGTATATTTTATTATTGCAGCAAAAACTTGTAGTTGCGTTCTGGGTGGGGGTTCTCACCCCCGAACACAACTACAAATTTGTTAATCCGCGTGGAGATCACATTTTGACAGCGGGGCTAGTCGAAGGTTTAGGTGCCTTAATTTCCTGCGATACTGCACGGGTGCGGAAGAGTTTAGCAACGACTTGCTCGCACTTGGACAAATCCGCTTCTATCTGTGTAAAGATGTCAGTTGATACCGGATCTGTGAACTTCGCTCGCAGGTTGTTGATATCGACAACACCTGTTTGCAAATCGCCGAGAGTGCTCCGCAGCAAGAAGGTTTCATCTGTTCCTTGCACCGAGGCTTTTAATTTAGCGTATTTGTCAGCAAGTTGGGCGGGAATTGAGGGTTTTTCGCCGAAATCGCTGAGGCGGTTTTCGAGAGCGAGGATGTGTTTCTGTTTATTTTGGATCATTTCCGCCAGGAGCGATCGCAAATCGGCATCTCCGGTTTTTTCCGCATAATTCTGAAACGCTTCGCAAGCATAGCGTTCCCCTGCGAGGGCGGTATTCAAACCTTTCACAATGTCCGCTTGTGTCGAGCCGCCCCAACCATTAGCTAGTTTCCACCATTCTGCACTCGTATCAGTTTCTTCTGGCAAACCAACTGCTTTACCGCCGTAACCGAGGCGCGCTAAAATAGCGGTGGTAAATATTCCTAAATCTCCCGGTTGGCGGGAAGTAATCAAGTTACCGTCAACTACTAAAGGTTCGTTGATGTAGTTAGCTCCGGCATTAATCATGTCTGTTTTAATTGCCAAGAAACCCGTCGCATTTTTGCCTTTGAGCGCGTCGGCTTCAATCAAAAGTTGCGGGCCGTGACAAACAGCAGCGACTATTTTTCCTTGTTCCATCGCTTCTTTGACAAACCGCACTGTATTGGGATTTGTCCGCATTGTATCGGGAGCCATACCGCCGGGAATTACGACTGCATCAAATTCTTCTGCTAATGATTCAGTGGTAGTTCCGTCAGCTTGCTGGGCGACTTTACCATTTTTCCCTGCATACTTTTCGTTTGTCCGCGAACCGAGGACAACTACGTCAAATCCTGCTTGTTTTAAGGCGTTGTAAGGAACCAGAAATTCTGAATCTTCTACTCCATTTTCGATTAGTATGGCAACTCGTTTGGTGTTAGTTCCGTTATTTGTTGTCACAATCACTTTCCCTCAGGCTATCTTTTTATCTAAACATAAGTCACTTCTCGTTTTTTGAGCATCTGGCTAAAGTGATAAAGTAGTTATTCTTAAAAGCTGTTAAGGTGAGTCTTTAGAGATATTTTATAGTAGAGCAACACGATCAACAGTCAACAGTCAACAGTCAACAGTCAATGCACGTAAGAGGCTCCGTTAATGTCGATCGTTGTTCCGGTAGCGTGCACAGCCAAACCCGATGCTAGAAAAGCGATCGCGTTGGCGACATCTTGAGGAGGGGCGATTTTGCCGATCGGGATATCGCGCACAATCTGTGCTTCGCCACACTCCCTAATAAACTTATCCGACATTTCCGTACTCACAAATCCCGGCGCCACAGTAAAAGCCAAAATATTATCAGCCGCAAATCCTCTAGCAATGCTGCGAGTTAGAGAAACGATCGCACCTTTTGATGCAGCGTAGTGCAGATAATTCGGGTCATCGCCGCGAAAAGCAGCGCGACTTGCTATATTAATAATCGTACCAACCTTGCGAGTTTTAAAATGTAGAATTGCTTCCCGGCACAAATCAGCAACCGCAACTAAATTAACTTGTAGAGTTTGCTGCCAAGCCGACGACCAAATATCAAAATCGTCCTCGATACCAGCCGACTGCATAATCCCAGCATTATTAACTATAATATCAATATGACCGCGCCACTTTACAGCATCTTGCCACAAAAGAGAGGCCGCGTTTGGTAACATCAAATCTGCTGCTAATAAATAACAGCGATCGCCCGCCACACTTGCTGCTACCGATTCCGCCGCTTCCTGACTGCGACAGTAATGCAAAATCACCTCGGCCCCAGCATTAACAAGAGTCCGCACCGTCACTGCACCAATCCCTTTCGAGCCGCCCGTCACTAAAATTACCTTTCCAGTTAAATCAATCATTTCTCTCTCTCTTTTCTCTTTCTCTGCGCCCTCTGCGCCCTCTGCGCCCTCTGCGGTTAAAAAAAATAAATCCCATTCACAAGCGAAATAGAATTTGCTATATGATAATTGTACATGATTAAATGTCCTCTTAAAAATAAATCAAAAAAATCGCCATGAAAGCAGTTGTGTTCGATCGCTACGGCAGCGTTGACGTATTGCAGTACCGAGAAGTAGAAAAGCCGATCGCCAAATCGAACGAATTGTTAGTCAGAGTTCGCGCTAGCAGCGTCAATCCCGTAGACTGGAAAATCCGGCAAGGACACCTGCAACTACTTACAGGATTTAACTTTCCTCGAATTGTCGGTTCCGACATCTCGGGAGTTGTCGTAGAAGTCGGCTCGGAAGTCACCAAATTTCAACCCGGAGATGAAGTTTATACATTCTTAAATCCAATCGCTGGCGGTGCTTGTGCCGAATACGCTGTCGTGCCAGAATCGAGTGCATCAATTAAACCTCACAACATCACCCATGTCGAAGCAGCAGCAGTACCCATCGCAGGTTTAACGGCTTTGCAAGCGTTGAGAGATTTGGGTGAAATTAAAGCAGGATACAAAGTATTGATTAACGGTGCTTCCGGCGGAGTCGGGATTTTTGCGGTGCAAGTTGCTAAAGCAATGAATGCGGAAGTAACGGGAGTTTGCAGCGCCAAGAATATAGAATTTGTCAAGGATTTGGGAGCAGATTGTGTTCTAGATTATGCAGAAATTGATTTTACTCAACAACCCGAAAAGTATGATATAATTTTGGATGCTGTCGGTACAAAGACATTTGCTGAATGCGAAAAAGTGCTGCAACCGGAGGGAGTTTATATCTCGACTTTGCCGAGTTTCGACAACCTCCCACCGATGTTGACTAGCTGGTTTATTCCTGGTAAAAAAGCTAAATTCATTCTAGCCAATGCCAACCCAGCCGACTTGGAGATTTTGCGGGAGTTAATCGAATCCGATAAAGTTGAGCCGATTGTCGATCGCACTTACAGCTTACCAGAAGTAGCCGCCGCCCACGCGTACAGCGAAACTGGCCGCGCTGTCGGCAAAATTGCGATCGGCATTGAAGAAGTCAGTTGACAGTTGACAGTTGACAGTTGACAGTTGACAATTAGTAGGGGCGGTGGATGGTGCGTGCCCGCCCTCTTAGTTGACAGTTAATAGTTAATAGTTACCAATTACAATTACCAATTACCAATTACCAATTAACAATTAACAAATCTAAAATTGCCCCATTACCGATTTCCGATTCCCCATTACCAATTCCCCATTCCCTATGACTGTGCCCTCAGACTTGGAGACATCCGAACAAGATTCCGACAACAACCTCGAACAAGTTAGCGCGGAAAATAGCATTTCACCAGTCGCTGATGATTTGATGGCTGTCAACAACTTAGAAGGTGCAGAAGTTAACTCAGAAAATATTGCACCAATTGCAGATGATTCTACGGATGTCGGCAACTTAGAAGCTGAAGAAGTTAGTTCGGAAAATAGCATTGCACCAGCCGCCGACGATTTTACGGATGTCAGCAACTTAGAAGCTGAAGAAGTTAGCGCGGAAAATAGCATTGCACCAATCACCGATGATTTCACGAATGTCAGCAACTTAGAATCTGAAGAAGTTAGTTCGGAAAATACTATTGCACCAGTCGCCGATGATTTTACGGATGTCAGCAACTTAGAATCTGAAGAAGTTAGTTCGGAAAATACTATTGCACCAATCGCCGACGATTTCACAGATGTCAGCAACTTAGAAGCTGAAGAAGTTAGCGCGGAAACAGAAAATACTATTGCACCAATTGCAGATGATTCTACGGATGTCAGCAACTTAGAAGCTGAAGAAGTTAGCGCGGAAAATAGCATTGCACCAGTCGCCGACGATTTCACGGATGTCAGAAACTTAGAAGCTGAAGAAGTTAGTTCCGAAAATAGCATTGCACCAATCGCCGATGATTTTCTCGGTTCCCGCAACCTCGAAAACGAATATCTCGACGAACTTCCCGACGAAGTTGAGATGTCTTTGTTCGACCATTTAGAAGAATTGCGTCAGCGACTTTTCTACTCGCTAATTGCCGTAGCAATAGGTGTAGTTGGTTGTTTTTTAACAGTTAAACCGATCGTACAATTGCTAGAAGTACCCGCCGGGCCCGTCAAGTTTCTGCAACTAGCTCCCGGTGAGTATTTCTTTGTTTCTATCGAAGTGGCGGGATACAGCGGTTTGCTGATTGCAAGTCCGTTTATTTTTTACCAAATAGCGCTATTTGTGCTACCCGGTTTGACTCGCAAAGAACGCGGGTTGCTCGGGCCAGTGTTTTTGGGTTCTAGTTTCCTCTTTTTGGGCGGGCTGGTATTTGCTTATATTGCTCTGATTCCGGCGGCGCTGAACTTCTTTGTTACCTACGGGGCGGATGTTGTAGAGCAGTTGTGGTCGATCGACAAATACTTTAAATTTGTACTGCTGTTAATGTTCAGCACGGGTTTAGCTTTTCAAATCCCGATCGTCCAAGTATTGCTCGGCGTTTTGGGCATAGTTTCTTCTCAGAAAATGCTCTCCGGCTGGCGTTATGTGATCTTAGGTGCGGCTGTTTTGGGTGCTGTTTTAACGCCTTCTACTGACCCTTTGACGCAAAGTCTTTTGGGAGGTGCGGTGCTCGCTCTTTACTTTGGCGGCGTCGGTTTGGTGAAGCTTTTGGGGCGGTGAAAATTAGGAATTTTGTAGTTTTTGGGCTGAGCGGGTTGTAGCAAAAATATGGTCGATAGCTCAAAAACTAGAGCTATCCGCCCTTGCTTGTGTGAATTTTGAACTCTGAAATCTCGATTCGGAAAAATTTAGCGCCCACCAAAATATGTGCGCGTATTCAGCGGACTCAAACCAAGCGATCGCGAAAGTTGTATAGGCGATCGCCACAGCTTCAATACCGATATTCGGCGACCTAATAACAGAGTAAAAGCAATATCCCCACAAGGTAAAAAAAGCAAGCAGCCCCAAAATACCTGTAGAAACAGCAGTATCCAAAATCCAATTGTGAGCTTTATAACTCGGTATTTTTTCAGTGCGAATCTGTCCGTTTATATCCAGGTAATCATAAGAAAACTGACCGAGACTTACGATTTGAGGAATGTTATTAGGATTGGCGACGAAAGGATATGCGATACCAAATCCGTTAAAACCCCAGCCAAAGAGAGGTCGTTTTTGAATGCCGCGCACAGCAACTTCCCACAAAGGCGATCGGCTGGACATTACTTGTGCGACAGATACCCGATTCCAGTCCAGCGGCCTTGTAAAGGTCATGGCACTAATTGTCAGCAATCCAATAAAAATAGCCGGGATTAATTGTTTGTAATATTGCCGTCCCAGCAAGTAAAATAGTGCTATCATTAAAGATATAACCGCTGTTCGAGTGTTGGTAAATAGCAAAGCAGGGAGAATGAGAAATAAAGCGAGACTGGAAGTGCGATCGCTAATTAACTTCCACTTCCAACCAACCAAAGAAATAACTGCGGCGAGAGTCAATACTATAGCTGCGTGGCCGCGATGCGAGTAAAGTGCGATCGGCTGCTGTCCGCGAAAAATCGTACTAGCCAAAACATCATTCCCGACCAACTGACCGGAAGTAGCAGTATAATCAATTTGCCAGCTAACAACTTGTGGAAAAACGCTAACAGCTACAACCACAGCTCCAATCAGCAAACCCCGCATTTGACAGCGAAACAATTCTGGATGCAGTTTTAACAGCAGCCTGTTAGTGAGGCTAAAAATAGAAATTAACAGCCAGTACAGCCAGCCGTCTCCCATTTGGTCTTGTCCCCAAAAAGAACGCTCCGGGAAAGGACTTTTCAGGGTAGAAATCGCTCCCACAGTCAAAAAAAATCCCCACAAAACCAGGCAGATTTTCCACTGCCGGGAAAAAGTTAAAAGTTTCCTTTCTTCCCATAAAAATGATAAATTTGAAAGCACAATCAGCAAGACAACAAAAACTTTAGGCTGCGTCCAAATTTCGCCGCGGCTACCTCCCCAAGGGTTGATGAGAATGAGACTAAAAGCATATAGCAAAGTGTAAAGTTTTTTCATTTCACTGTCCGCTGTTCGCTGTCAACTATCAACTGTCAACTATCAACTATCAACTATCCTGTCGCTTTTTCCGCAAAATACGCCGCATCGCAGCGAACCATAACAGCATTCCATTAGCCGCCAAAATACTCCCCGGTTCCGGTACAGCTTCCGCATCAATTGGCTTGGGTATTTGCCGCATCTTGAAACTTCCTTCCCTTTCCTGAAAAGCTAATTGAATGGGAAATGCTGTTTCTGGTGTTTCGCCAAATAATGAATCAATGCCAGTGATTCTAAAATTATCTACTGGATAACCCAATAAAGAAACAAAATCTAATTTATCTCCCGGACTGAAATTACCGAGGATCGAATCTCCTACTGCAACAGTAAATTGTTGGTCATCACCCGCAGGAAAATCAAGAATTTCAGTAAATAAAGTGTCTTCCAGAGATTGGAATTCAAAGCCGTAAGTAGTTGGAGGGTCAAACCAGCGACAGCCGGGAACTTTGTTGAAAACTTGCCAGCCATTTTGGATAGAATTGGGAAGGATGGGGTTTTGCTGTGTCAGGCCGCGCTTTTCTTTTCCGAATCCGCCACCGCCGCTAGTTGCTACGCTAAAATCAGGTGAATCTTGTGGGTCGTAAACATCGACAAACAATTCGTAATTGCCTCTGTCTTGACCGCGAGCACCTCCACCAGCAGCACGGAGATTGAGGTTGATATTGCCACTACTGCCTACAGTACCGGTTAGTGCGGAGGCAAAACCATTTCCTACAGAGCTACTGTTGTCGTCAAATCCCAGTCGAAAACCTGAGTTATTGTGCGTACTTAAAAATGTGTTGGGGTTGCAGCGATTGGAGGGGAGGTCGTTGTTTGTCCAAGCTATATATTTTGAACCGGGAGTAAGGTCAGAGACGTTAAAACGGTCTACTTCAAAACCGGAGGCAAGGCTGTCGGAAAATTTTTTAGTGGTTTTAGGAGGAGTAAATATGCTTTTCCAACCCCATGAGATACCATCATATATCGTGACTTCATTGGGTTTATTAAGGGGATCTTTTACCTCAGCCAAGTAAAGTTCTGCATCCCAAGCTTTGTTATTATAGATATCATCTCGAACAGGGTAATCACGAAAAAGAATTGTTTGATTTGGATATCTTACCGTTTTACCATAGGTATCGTAAAAAGGGTTAAATGTTTGCTTTTGTGGGTTTTGAGGGTCTAAAAAACTTAGTTGTGTCTGCTCTATTACAGTGTCAATTTTGTTCTCGAGAGTTCCGTAAGGTTGCTTAATGACTCCTTGAAGGGTAGATATATAGGCATGATTATTAACTACCCTTTGAATAAAATGAACATTAGTGCCTACTGGATCTTGACCAACGACCGGGTTGTAAAGAACTTGTATTTCTGCTCCCACATTGGGTGTAACAAAAGGAATATACACCCCAATATCAAACCGACCTTTTAAAGATTCTACTGATGGCGCTTTGTTAAATGTCCAACCGTTTTGCGCCCAAACGGATGAGGTCAGCAGGTTAAAAAAAGCATCCGTTCCGCCGACTGGTAGTTGCGACACAGTAGTTGTATAAGTAGTTACGGTGCCAATACCTTGCTGGGTATAAGATATTGAAGAACAATAAACAGAGCTTTGGGTACAGGGAGAATCTGGTCTTTGCGATGGCATTGTGAAAGAAAAAGCGAAACAGGCCCTACCTGTTAGCACAAACAGTAAAGGGGACGTTAATAAAACTATCCGGTATTGATGTAATCGCATTCTTAACAACTCCTTAACAGGGTAGGTATGGAAGAAAAATCTGTCTTGATATGAAATCGATATGAAATTGTGTCTCAATTGCTATTTATGTGCCAGGGTAAACTACGTAAACCTTGACAAAGGGCGTTGTTGCTTCACCTGTCCAAATCTCTCGTATTAGGTGTTCTTCATCTTTTTTAGGGTCATAGCACGGTCTTACAGATCGGGAACTGATATATCTGAATCTAATTTGATAATCACCAGGCTTTATGTTGTCAAAATACCACGACCCCCCCAATCCGTCAGAGCCTCCGATTAGCAGACTATTCTTCTGCCAAAAAACTTTGGTGTCCGGGAAAAAAGTTGCGTGTTCTCCTGGTTGAATTAAGGGACAAGCGAGTTGCGGAGAGTTTAGGAGTCTATCTCTACCTCCTTTGCTTTGTAATACTTTACCATCGGCTTCCACTATTTCTAAGGGAATTACAAGCAGGGGATCGAAAAAAGGTAAGCGAATAGGAGAAGGCGAGTTGTTTGTAATCCGAATAGCGAGCTGAATCAAGGTATTTACATCGGGTCGATTCTCAGGGATTAACCATACTCTATTTGGCACCAAAATTTCAAAGCGGATGCCATCAATTTCAACTGCATTCTTGTTAGTCGATTCTACAGATGTCAAGTTATATCCCCTCTCACTTTCCACCTCTTCAATCGCCATAACTTCTTTAGGCACATGACTCAATGCCACTAAGCCGGAAAGAATTAAAACTAATAAAAATAGGGAAAAGTGCTTCATCACATCAAACTGCCTTGCTTTCTGAAAGTGATTTATTAACTATAAAACTATATATTAGGACTGCTCCCTCAAAGTTGAAACGGTAAAAATACTGATTTTTTAGATGATAGTTTCCCGACCCTCTGCAATAAAACCACTAAGTCGCACTTTAATATGAATTTGACAACCGCATATATACGGAAAATGGGTGACGCTCGATCGACTTAATAAATAGCACTTATTAAGTTTGTTTATGCTTCCGCAAAATATGTCGCATCGTACCAAACCACAACTGCAACAGTAAATTGTTGGTCATCGCCCACAGGGAAATCGAGAATTTCAGTAAATAAAGTGTCTTCTAGAGATTGAAATTCAAAGCCGTAAGTAGTTGGAGGGTCAAACCAGCGGCAGCCGGGAACTTTGTTGAAGACTTGCCAGCCATTTTGGAGAGAATTGGGAAGGATGGGGTTTTGTTGAGTTAAGCCGCGCATTTCTTTTCCGAAGCCGCCGCCACCGCTAGCTGCGGAGCTAAAATCCGGCGATTCTTGTGGGTCGTAAACATCAACAAACAGTTCGTAATTGCCTCTGTCTTGTCCGCGAGCACCTCCACCAGCAGCGCGGACATCGAGGTTGATATTGCCGCTACTACCTACAGTACCCGTTAGTGCGGAGGCAAAACCATTGCCTACAGAGCTACTGTTGTCGTCAAATCCTAGTCGAAAACCTGAGTTATTGTGCGTACTTAAAAATGTGTTGGGGTTTCAGCGATTGGAGGGGAGGTCGTTGTTTGTCCAAGCTATATATTTTGAACCAGGGGTAAGGTTAGGGAGGTTAAAACGGTCTACTTCAAAACCGGAGGCGAGGCTGTCGGAAAACTTTTTAGTGGTTTTAGGGGGAGTATATGTATTTTTCCAACCCCATTTGATACCATTATAAATTGTGACAGTCTTGGGAGCAGTCTCCTCAACCAAATAGAGTTCCGCATCCCAGTTATGGTTTTCCGTGATATCTGAGCGGAAGGGACTATCGTAGAAATTATCTTCCGTAGCCAAAGGTGAACTTTCATCATAGAAGGGGCTATCTGCATCTGCCAAAACGTCAATTTTGTTATCACCGTTTCCATGACCTAAATCCTCAAGTTGACCATTCTTATAAAGTTTTGATCCATGATTGCTGACTACCCATTGAATCCAATGCAGATTGTTATTTTGGGGTGTAGGGTTAACTTGATTGGGAAGGATATCGCCTGATTTTACTGGACTATAAGTGAGTAAGAGATCGCTCCACACAACATCCTCCTTAGTAAAACCAGATATAGGACCATAATTAGCAGTGTAGGACTGAATATTAAAAGAACCAGCTAATGCCTGATCAGAAGAAATAAAGTTCCAGCCTTTTGGTTGAAAAGTGCTGTTTAGTAGAGTTAGGAAAGGAGCGCTCCCACCTAATTTAGCCTCAGTAACGTTTGACGGATTGAGCTGACGGGGTGACAGGTCGTCTGAAAAGCATACAGGGAGATAACTCTAGACAAATCGCCTCAAAAAAGATAGGGTAAGAAAGCTTCTTACCCAAAAATA
>NZ_JAEQCX010000104.1:0-24909 GCF_020738035.1 Microcoleus sp. PH2017_28_MFU_U_A | reverse complement strand
GCCACAAGCTTGAGGGTCTAGAGGGATATTTGAATGTCCCACTGTCGCCCTTTTGGGTGGGCCCGAATCCCCGTCGCTTTAGCCCTGGGGAGGTTCAAACCACAGCCTCTACCGAGTTACTGAGAGTCGGGTTTTTGAAGGTTGGTCGATCGAATCCAAGCACCCCTAAAAGAGCCCTCTGGCGGTAGAGGCAAAAATATGAAATACTGGGGGGATGGAGTTTTCTGAAGTTTAATCTATTGCCTCAGTTAGCTCCATATTGCTAAAATGTGATATTTAGATTAACTTCTTTCTACAATTATTAGGTCTAAGTTCTATGACAAACTTAATGAACCGCCTTTCTATTTTTGTGGACGGGAACAATATGTTCTACGCTCAACAAAAGAACGGCTGGTTTTTTGATCCACGCAGGGTGCTCGAATATTTCAAAACTTCGCAGCCAAATGTCATCTTGATCAATGCTTTCTGGTATACGGGTTTGAAAGACCCCCAAGATCAAAGGGGATTTCGAGATGCTTTGATCAGTCTGGGTTACACGGTTCGCACTAAGATTCTTAAGGAATATTACGATGATGCTTCGGGCCGATATTCTCAAAAGGCTAATTTAGACATAGAAATTGTGGTTGATATGTTTAATACGGTGGATCAGTACGACCAAGTTGTGCTATTTAGCGGGGATGGAGATTTTGAGAGGGCGATCGAGCTACTGCGATCGAAAAATACTCACATTACTGTGGTATCTACCGAAGGAATGATTGCTAGAGAATTGCGAAATGCTACTGATAGGTATATAGACCTAAATGAAATTCGGGAACATATTGAGAAAATGGATTATTAGTCAGTTGACAGTTGACAGTTGACAGTTGACAGTTGACACCCGAACCAGTCCGATTTCATTAATCATTAGTTATTGGTCATCAGTCATTAGTCAGGCGTTATGGGTTATTGATTATTAATTATTCGTTATGGGCGCGAAACACCAGACTGGTGACTGGCACTAATTGCCCAGAATAGGGGACAAGTAAAAATCAGGACAACACTTTTTTAGAGCTATGAAAACTCAACCAAGTCAAGACCGGATTATTATTTTTGATACGACTTTGCGGGACGGAGAACAATCTCCGGGGGCATCTTTGAATGGGGACGAAAAGCTAACTATTGCCCGTCAGTTAGCGCGATTGGGCGTGGATGTGATTGAAGCAGGTTTCCCTTTCACTAGCACGGGAGATTTTGAGGCTGTCCAAAAAATAGCTCGGACTGTTGGGACGGAAGATGGGCCGACAATTTGCGGTTTGGCAAGGGCGCGCAAGCCGGATATTAAAACAGCAGCCGAGGCGATTAAACCAGCGGTAAATTCGCGAATTCATACGTTTCTGGCTACGTCTGATATTCACTTGGAATATAAGCTGAAAAAGACGCGGGCTGAGGTTCTGGAAATTGTGCCGGAAATGGTGGATTATGCTAAGTCTTTTGTGGATGATGTGGAGTTTTCGCCGGAGGATGCTTGTCGTTCCGATCGCGAATTTTTGTATCAGGTTCTAGAAAGGGCGATCGAGGCCGGGGCGACTACTGTGAATATTCCCGATACTGTGGGCTACACAACTCCCAGCGAGTATGGGGATTTGATTCGGGGAATTAAGGAAAATGTGCCGAATATCGATCGGGCAATCATCTCGGTTCACGGTCACAATGACTTAGGATTGGCGGTTGCTAACTTTTTGGAAGCTGTAAAAAATGGCGCCAGACAGTTGGAATGCACGATTAACGGGATTGGGGAACGGGCGGGAAATGCGGCTTTGGAAGAGTTGGTAATGGCGCTTTACGTGCGGCGCCAATATTTTAATCCGTTCTTGGGAAGACCTGCGGATTCTGACGAACCCCTGACAAATATTGACTCGCGCCAAATTTACAAAACTTCCCGCTTGGTTTCCAATTTGACTGGGATGTTGGTGCAGCCAAATAAGGCGATTGTGGGAGCAAATGCTTTCGCCCACGAGTCGGGAATTCACCAAGACGGGGTGCTGAAAAATAAGCTGACATACGAGATTATGGACGCTGAGTCGATCGGCTTAACGGAAAATCAAATTATCTTGGGCAAATTATCCGGCCGCCACGCATTTCAAACTCGGTTGAAAGAGTTGGGTTTTGAAATGGCAGATGATGAGCTAAATAAGGCTTTTGTCAAGTTTAAAGATTTAGCCGACAAGAAAAAAGAGATTACCGATTGGGATTTGGAGGCGATCGCCAATAACGAAGTCCACCAAGCACCGGAACTTTTCCGGTTAGAATTGGTACAGGTTTCCTGCGGGGACAAATCGCGGCCGACAGCCACGGTTACTGTGCGGAATCCGGCGGGCGAAGAATTGACCGATGCTGCGATCGGCACCGGCCCTGTAGATGCGATTTACAGGGCGATTAACCGCGTGGTAAACGTACCAAACGAGTTGATCGAGTTTTCTGTACAATCGGTAACAGCGGGCATAGATGCGATCGGCGAAGTAACAATTCGCTTGCGCCACGAAGGGAAAGTATTTTCTGGACACTCAGCCAATACTGACATCATCGTCGCCTCCGCCGAAGCATACATCAGCGCCTTAAATCGGCTGTACGTGTCATTGCAGCCTAATCCTGAAAAATCCTCCGAACAGCCAACTGCGATCGCAAATCAAGTTGTCGCAGAAGCACAGCGCTGATAAATTGATTCTCAGCCATCCTTGCTAAAATACACCGCAGGCGAACGCCCATCGAAGCAGATAAATCTCAATAAATCTGCGTTAATCCGCGTTCATCTGCGGTTTCATTTTTTTTACCAACAACAAACATTAAAAAAATGCAAGACGAAACTTTAAAAAAAGAGCGACAATTCCACGATGCTTGGGCATCCACAATCGATGTTGACGGCATCCGTGTCAACGATTACTTTGAAGCTTGCACCGCCCCAGAAAATAGATTCATCGTCCAGCACATGGGCGATGTCACGGGTAAACGCCTCTTGGATTTAGGCTGTGGCGCCGGAGAAAATAGCATTTATTTTGCGAAGAAAGGTGCACATTGTGTGGCGGCTGATTATTCTGAGGGCATGGTGGAAGTGGCCATGAAATTGGCAGAGATAAATGGCGTAACAATCGAAGGTTGTACGGTGAATGCCATGGCGCTGGATTTCCCTGACAATAGTTTTGATATTGTTTACGCTTCTAATTTGCTGCACCATTTGCCGGAACCAGAAAAAGCGATTCGCGAAATGTACCGCGTCCTGAAACCGGGCGGCAAAGCTTGTTTTTGGGACCCGATGAAGCACAATCCGGTGATTAATGTTTACCGCAGAATGGCGACCGAGGTGCGGACTGAGGATGAAACTCCTTTGGACATTAATATTGTCAAACTTGTCAAGTCTTTGTTTTCGGAGACGGCTTACGATACGTTTTGGTTGACATCGTTGTGGATTTTTTTACGCTTTTATTTGATTGAAAAAGTGCATCCGAATGATGAGCGTTATTGGAAGAAGATTATTATCGAACAAGAGAGATTGAAGCCGGAATATTCTCGTTTGGAAGGGTTGGATGGGTTTTTGAAGAAGTTGCCTTTGATGAAGCGGTTGGCTTGGAATTTGGCTGTGGTGGCAACGAAGTAATACCAATTTAATGTGAAGTTGCATATATCTCGATCCCCCTAAATCCCCCTTAAGAAGGGGGACTTTGAGCGCTTCCTGTCCCACCCTACAACCAGGGGGGCTAGGGGGGATCGGAATTCTATGCAGCCTCATAAAAAACTGGTATAAGATGATTTTAGTGGTAGGGTGCGTCAGTTTTGAGATGATAAATCACCACCGAAAGTATGATTCTGACGCACCATTGGCGATCGGGTGTGTCAGTTTTGAGATTGTGGGTTTGTAGCAAAAATAATCGTAGCTGACGCACCCTACTTCAAGCTATAAAAGAAGTACAATAAGTCTAAGCATTTAATTAAGAGGCTAATTATGCCAGAAACTATTACTGCTGTCTACGAAAACGGAGTTTTTCGACCCTTGAGTTCCGTGTCTTTCCAAGATGGGGCAACTGTACAAATTAACATTGTAGCTGATGTTTCGCTGGAAGAATTGAAGGACGATCGCGAAAAGGCGATTAAGTTGATGGATGTACGAGGATTGGTGCGTTTTCCCAAAAAACAGAATAAGCTCGATCGAGGCGAATTAATCAAACGCGAGCAGCAGTGGCGCGAATTGATGAAAAAAATGGAACCGCTACCAGGTAAGCCTCTGTCAGAAATCATTATCGAGGATCGTGGCCCGTGGTAAATGCTTATTTTCTCGATACTAGCGCTTTAGTCAAACGATATGTGCCTGAAATAGGCAGTGACTGGATTTTATCGATTACTGATCCTGCTACCAACAGCGATTTAGTTATTAGCCAGATTACTTGGGTGGAGGTACACAGCGCCTTTGCACGCCGTCTGCGGGATGGAAGTTTGTCTGCGGAGCGCTTTGATTTAATTGTGCAAAAAGTTAGGGAGGATTTTGAAAATGAATACCGAGTCATAGATATAAATCCAACTTTGATAGAAACAGCCACCGAATTGGTGATTCAGCATCCGCTGCGGGCTTATGATTCTGTGCAGTTAGCATCAGCTTTGCGGTTTCAATCTACTCTCATTTCGGTGTCGGAAACTCAACTGGTTTTTGTTTCGGCTGACAACAGACTGCTGAATATTGCTCAGTCTGCCGGATTGGCGATCGACAATCCTAATAATTATCCATAATCAAACGGTTGGTAGTGAGGAATGCGAGTCCTCCGATAGATGCGGACTGAAGTCCTCACTACGAACCTGATGCGGACTGAAGTCCTCACTACGAACCTGGTTATCTAGAGGATTTCTTTCAAGGTTTTAAGTAATATTTGATTCTGTTCTTCTGTACCTATACTAATTCGCAATTTATCGTCCAATCGCGGCTGATTGAAGTATCGAATCAATATTCCCCGTTCTTTGAGTGTTTGATAAATCCTTTCTGCATCGCCGTTGGGCGGCCTGACTAACAAAAAGTTGGTTTGCGATCGCCAAACTTCAAAGCCTAAGTCCTGGAAACTAACGGCTAGTTTTGCTCTGGAAGCCTTGATTTTGTCGGCGTTGGCTGTTTTGTGGTCTGAATCTGCGATCGCCCCCGCCGCCACCGCATAGGCTATAGCATCAACATTGTAGCTGTCTTTGATTTTATTTAATTCAGCCAACAGTGCCGGATTTGCGATCGCAAAACCTAATCTCAATCCTGCTAGGGAATAACCTTTGGAAAGCGTTCTCAAAATTATAACATTACTGTACTTTTTGGTCAATTCCAAAGCATTATTTTCGGCAAAATCTACATAAGCTTCATCAATGACCAGAATGCCGGATAATTCTTGAGCAAGTTTCTCCAAATCTGCCACAGATATCGCTGTTCCCGACGGACTGTTTGGCGAAGCTATAAATGTCACAGCACCTTTAGCTGCTATTAGCAAATTAACGGGTAATTTGTAGTCATCTGGATAGGGAACTTCGACAAATTTTGCATCTTGAATTTCTGCCAACGTGCGGTACAATACATAGGTAGGTGAGGGACAAACAACGGGTTTCCCAGCTTCGCCCACAGCACGAACTATCAAATTTAATAAATCATCGCTACCGTTACCTACCAAAATCCAATCTTCAGGAACCCCCAAAGCTTTACTAGCGGCGATGCGGAAACTTTTACCAGTTGGATCTGGATAGCGCCGCAGCATTTCTGGGTCTATTTCCTGAAGCATTTTTAAAGCTTTTGGAGAAGGCGGATAGGGATTTTCATTAGAATTTAGTTTAATAATTTTTGTGCCAAGCGGTGGCTGTTCTCCCGGTACGTAACCGGACATTTCGTGGATGCTTTGGCGAAAATAATTCATCTATTAATTGAGTTTTGTGGAACAGGCAATGAGTTTTGTGGAACGGGCATCTTGCCCGTTCTCGATCGTGGTGCAAGATGTCAAGTGATACAAATCATATCAAACAATTAGTGACAATCCGAGTTACACCCAAATCAATTAACTTTTGCATATTTGCGCGATCGTCCACTGTCCACGCTACAATGTCAACTCCTTGATTGCGGGTTTCTGGAATTAGTGCGGGATTTTCCAATAAAACACGATACAGGCTGGTAATCAAGTTATCGCGATGGGCGACAGCTTGAGACAATTGAGTTTTATATGCTTCTAGATTAGCAACGATGTGTCCGATCGCCAAATCGCCATTTAGCCGCCGCACTTGTCCGAGAAATTTGTCGCTAAACGAGGTAATAACGCATTTTTCTTGAATTCCTGCACGGTGCAAAGTATTGACAAACTCCGCAACTTCTGTATCCGACCATTCGCAGTGAGGCTTGACATCAAAATAGAGAAATTTGTCAACATTCTTGAGGATAGCTAAGGCTTCTTTGAAGGTGGGGATTTTTTCCCGTGAAAATTCATCGCTGAACCATTTACCAGCATTGAGTTTCTGCAAGTCTGACAGGTTTGTTTCCCTGACTTTACCAGAAACTCCGGTGATTCTATCCAGCGTGGCGTCGTGGAAAACGACGGGCACACCGTCAGCCGATAGCTGGATGTCAAACTCGATCGAATCGGCTTTGCGGGCGATCGCCCTGGAAAATGCTGCTAAAGTGTTCTCAGGGGCGATCGCCGAAAATCCCCGATGTGCAATAATTTCTAAATTCACAGTGTTGCGCCCTCTAAAAAATCTGCCACGGTTTGATTGAAACTATCCGGTTGAGTCAAAAAACACCAGTGATTCCCCGGTACTTTGACAATTGTCAGATTTTGCAAGTATGTTTTGTAGGGCTGCATTTGCCAATCCATGCGATTTACGCCTGTTTCCGGCTGTACAAACAAAGTAGGAATATCAATATTTTCCGTTAAACCGGCAACTTCCATCACTTCGGTAAATATCTGATTTCTGGCGGGAATCACAAATTTACTTCCCCAACTTCCATCTAATTTTTGTTCGATTTGGTTTTGGAAGATCATTTGTTGCACTTCACTCCAACCTGCGTATTCTCCCGATTGTTTGGCGGCTGCTTCGGCTTGGGCTAAAGTTGCAAACGGGCCCATACATTTGAGACAGTCTAATTTGCGGTAAACTATTGGTAGACTGAGTTTCATCACAGCGGGCAGTTTGCTGATGAAGATTGGGTCTACTAAAATCATACTCGAAATGCGATCGCCATTTTGCCGCGCCCAAATTAATGTTAGTTTTCCCGTCCAAGAATGTCCGACAATGTGGGCATTTTGCCAGTTGAGGTGTGCCATCAAAGCTTCCAAATCTGCGATCGCCCTTGCAAAAGTATAGCCGGTTTCCGGTTTGTCACTCTCTCCGTGGCCGCGCATATCTGGCGCTACAATATGATAGCGGTTCGACAAGTAATTGCCCAAGCTCGTCCAGACACACCCACTATCTGCTAAACCGTGCAACAGTAGCAAACGCGGAACTTTTTCTGTCCCTGTTTGTGAGTTCCATTCTAGATAAGAAAGTTCGATATCTGGTAATTTTAAACTGTGGCGTGCAGGCATATAGAATAAGTTTGAAAACCAATTTTTTGACTAATTTCATGAATACGCAAAAGGTTTGTAGTGAGGACTTTAGTCCGCATCCATAAACTAGGACTAAAATGCTCACCAAAAAACTTGCTAGCAAACCAATGACTCCGAGCCAATAGGTTGCTGATACCAAACATCATCAGGGAGCATCTCATTGTTGCAAAAAATATTTTTTATTGTAGTGCGAGCGTCCCCGCTCGCGAGTATTGCAGGACTCGCGAGCGGGGACGCTCGCACTATTAAATGCAAAACTGAGATGCTCCCCATCATCATCCTAAATTTTACCTTTTAAACTCAACAAAATAAACTGAGTTTTCTGAGCTTCCTCAAAATTATCATCGCTCACCAAAACCACACTTTGGCTACCATCTGGCAAACGCGGGCCGAGAGTCATTCCCTCTAAATTGTACAGCGGAATTCCGAGTTCATTCAAGTCTAATAGTAACTTTTTCCTCACAGGTTCAACCATTCCTAGTTGCCCCTTAAAACTTTCGATTCTAGAAGTATCTGTCGCCGCCCCAACAGCTACTTGATAAATTTTAGCACCGTATCCCGATATCCCAAAGGAACGCTCTAAACTCAAAAATTGACCTCCACCAATCGTTACCAATTCTGTTAATTCGTTCAAAACAGTCATCGGAACTTCGTCTAGCTGGTAAAGATTTTCCGAGACTAATTGCGGAGTTTTATCGACGATGATATAATGTAAAAGACGGAGTTTGCTTGCCTGTTCTGGGTCTAAATCTTGAATTAACGGCGCTGCTGTCGCTGCAAACAACCTAAACGGATCTAAACCGCCCGGACTAAAGGTTTCTGGGTCGATACTCAAGGATTCAAAACCTAAACTTTTCTGGACTCCTTGCTGTTGTTGTTCATCGTTGGTATCGGGGATGTAACGCTTGGGAATTGGCAAATTTCCTCGCAATTTCCCGGTAGTGAGGTCAAATTCTCCGACAAAAGGAGGGCTGGCTTCGCTGGCGACAAATACTGAATTCCGTGGAGACAGGGCGATACCTTCGGGATTGATGGAACCCCAAAGGAAGGTTTCACCGTCTGCTTTTTTGAGGGATGTAACGCCTTCAACAGAAACTTTTTCGAGGCTAATATTGGCTGGATCGCTGGATTTAAGATCGAGTCGGAGACTGTAAAATCTGGCTTCTCCGTTTTCGCTTTTGTCGTCGGAAAGGGCGTAAAAACGATAAGCCTTGGAAGTAACACCACTAATACCTTTGGCGTCGTAGGTGATGCCTGATAAACCGCCGACTGGCGATCCTTCAAAGTTGATTTTTGGCAATTGGTACTCGCCCAAAAAGCCTAGGGATATTTCAGGAAAAGAGCGATCTCTAGCAACGGCGGGAGGGGCCGCGCAAGCTGTGCATACAGTTAGGAAAATTAGAGCTAAACTGAATAGGCGCAAAATGCGTTGGCGAAGCCCGCCCCTACGGGGGCTACGCCAACGAAGAGGATCGCCCAAAGCCTGTAAATTCCAATAATTGCTCAGTGCGGTAAGTTTTATTTTGTTGCTATTGTTGAACAGTTGGCTTGTGTGCCATCTTTGTGACATAATTTATACCGTTTTGTAAGTATGCAAAACTTGATGTTTCGTGCAGGGCTGCCGAATGGTGGCAACCAAATTTTAAGAATGAGAAATTCTTTGCCAATTGGGTGCTTGCTTTTCTGGCTGTGTACTGGTTCAATTGCTAGCGCCCAAACTAATCCACCACCCCTCGATCAATTTTCTCCTAATCCTCTAGAACTTACCACACCCGATCCCCTAAAACCCGCTACTGAATCTTTGAGTAGCACTCAGCGGGAGGATCTGAGTGCAGCTTTGGAAAAGCTAAGCTTAGAAGCAGCGGCTAAACTGCAAGCTGGAGATGGGGCTGGTGCTTTTGATATTTGGTTTCGAGAATTGCGACTGCGCCGATATCTTGGCCCGGCGGCGGAAATTGCTGCTTTGAGTCGGGTGGGAAGTGTGGCTTGGAGTAGCAATAAAAACCTGGAACTTCAGCTTATTACTAAACGGCTGCAAGCAATTCACAAACAAGTTAAATCGCAAGTGCCGGTAAATACTGAGTTGCTTCCGGTTTTGGCTGCGGCTTTTGGGCAGGTGCGCGCTAAAGGCCCGATCGTAGAAGTTTACCAACAAATCCTCGAAAATGCGCGCCAAAATCAAGATATATTGGCTCAGGGTCAGACTTTAAAGGCGATCGCACTTGTTCACATCAATTGGCTGAGTTACGATAAAGCGGCTCCCGTGTATGAGGAATTGGCAACTTTAATTCAGGAAAACCGCGCTGTATTTGCTGCTAATGCTGCTGTACCAAATTCTGCTGTAACGGCGGGAAATGGCGCGCCACCACAGCCTGTAACTCCTCCGACTGAGGTGGATACTCTGAGACAGTTAGCCTACGTTTACCAACAGTCGAAACAGCCCCTAAAGGCGATCGCAGCCCGGGAAAAACTAGCATCTGTGTATGTCAACCTGCAAAACCCGGCTGCGATACCACCGCTCAAAATTGCGATCGGCACCGATTACCAAACTATAGGTCAAATCAACTTAGCAGCTCAATACTATCAGGAAGCCTACAATTTAGCCGTCCCCATTCAACAGTACGCCCAAGCTAGCGAAGCTTTGGATAAATTAGCACTGCTTTATCGATCGCAAAAACAGCTAGAACCGACTGTGCGAATCTATCAAATGCAGTTGTTGTTGGAAGAACGGGCTTACAATTGGTACGGATTGATGAGTGCTTACGACAATCTCGGTCAAGTTTATCAGGAAATGAAGGATTACAAGAAAGCTTTGGAAGCTTATCAGAAGGGGTTGGAAGTGGCTAAAAGATTGGGACACAGAAAAGAGTATTTTGACAAGAAGATTATTAAGGTTAACAAGCAATTGCAACGGACTTCGTAGTTGTCCGCAGACAATAATGCTAATTTGTGATTGTGATGCGAGTAATTTAGGGAACATCTCAGTTTGGTATTTATAGTGCTGTCCCCGATCGCGTATTGTACAATACGCGAGCAGGACAGCACTCAAAGAAAAATGCTTTTTACAAAAATCAGATTCTTCCTACGAAGATACTGCGGACTTGTAAGTTTCTCGAAAAATAGAATAATACAATACATCAATTTCGTAATAACGAGCATTTTTTTCATATTTCATGCCAACTTTCTGTATCACCCGCTGGGAGGCGATATTTTCCGGGCGGGCGATCGCAACTATTCTCTCCAACTTTAATATGTTAAATCCATAGTTTAGACTAGCAAAAGATGCTTCTGTCGCCAATCCTTGATTCCAATAAACTTTATCAAACGCATAGCCAAGCTCAACTTCCGGTGTCTTGTCCAGAAAAGCCAGCCCGCAGCGACCAATCATTTTACAATCTATTTTATGTACTACAGCCCACATTCCGAAGTTATTTTGTTCCCAACGTTGGAGCATAGCATGAATGGCGCTTTCTGTTGCTTCTCTAGTTCTAACTCCTGTCAAGTATTTCATTGTTTCCGCATCACTGTAAATACGGTACAGATCGTCTAAGTCATCTGGCGTAAATTGCCTCAGATACAATCGGGCTGTCTCTATCTCTTGCATGATGGACAATCACTATTCTAGCAGGAAAATTGAAGGCATATCCTGGGGGTTCATCTCTATGAGTGCAAGGGCGAAGCATTTCGGCAAACAATTTGTTAGTCATAACCAGAGATTTATTGCCGAAATGCTTCGCCCCTACGAATATATTTGCATAAAGTGAGATGCACCCGAGGCTTGTAACAAATAGATGGGTAAAAGCAAGGTAACTCACACCCTACAAAACTACTTTACTCCTATCTTTGCTACTAGCGTTTTGCAGTTTTCAACTAAACGAATGAACTCTGCCCGATAGCCTTCCTTGTCTTCACCTTTCGCCTGACTAGCTAGCTTCAATACTTGATCGAAATTAGCTGCTCCCTTGTACTCAGAATCTCTCAAAACCATCCCGAAAGCAGCTACAGCAGCAGCAAATCTGAAGTTAGCAGAGGCATTTTCTAGTTTCACAGGTTTGTCGATTACTGACTGCGTAATTAACTGACTCACTGTCTCATTGGGGTTTTTGTAACGCAACTTTACCTGCATCAATTCATCAGTTTGAGAGGTAGAAGCAGTGGCTGGATTCGGTTGATATTTTAATGGATCGACCTCCGGCAATTTGACATCGCTGGCGACACCAACCGGAATAATTTCGTAAATTGCCGTTACCGAATGTCCCGCACCTAATTCACCTGCATCTTTTTTGTCATCGTTAAAGTCTTGATTTTGCAAAACTCTATTTTCGTAACCAACTAAACGGTAAGCTTGAACTTTAGCTGGATTGAACTCTACTTGAATTTTCACATCTTTGGCGATGGTAAATAGCGTGCCTCCCATTTGAGTGACTAGCACTTTTTTGGCTTCCAACAAACTGTCGATATAAGCATAATTGCCATTACCTTTATCGGCTAGCTGTTCCATTTTTGCATCTTGCAAATTGCCAGTACCAAATCCCAAGACGCTCAGAAAGACTCCTTGTTCTCGTTTTTCTTCAATCATCCGCACGAGTTCGCCATCGCTGGAAACGCCAACATTAAAATCGCCGTCCGTTGCCAGAATAACGCGGTTGTTTCCTTGTTTAATAAAGTTGTCTTTAGCAACTTTGTAGGCTAGTTGAATGCCTGCTCCGCCTGCGGTAGAACCACCTGCTTCTAGCTTGTCAATGCTATCTAATATCTTTTCTTTTTGGTTGCCCGGTGTTGGAGGCAAGACTAACCCGGCGGCTCCGGCATAGACTACAATAGTGACGCTATCTTTGGCTCGCAATTCGCTGACGAGATATTTCAAAGATGCTTTGACTAACGGCAATTTGTCGGGCGAATTCATGGAACCGGAAACATCGATCAGAAATACGAGATTGTTCGGCGGTAAATTTTTGGTGGAAATGCTTTTTCCTTGCAAACCAATGTGGACTAATTTGTGTTGGGGATTCCAGGGAGCATTGGCGACTTCTGTATTAATTGAAAAAGGTCGATCGCCCTTTGGCTGCGGATAGTCGTAGGTAAAGTAATTAATTAGTTCTTCGAGGCGCACTGCATCTTTGGGCGGCATCACGCCGCTGTTGATAAAGCGTCGGACATTGCTGTAGGATGCTGTATCGACATCGATGCCAAATGTGGAAAGCGGGTTGTTGCTAGCCCGCTGATAGGAGTTGTCATAAATGCGGTTGTATCCTTCGCGATCGAATTGTTGGGTTTGGGCGGGCAAGGCTGTGGTTGTAGGTGATGGTAGTGGAGTTACTGGCTGATTAATGCCGCCAAAATTTCTAGTTCTTAATGTATCTTGTCCTATAAGATTCCCAGAAGTGCGACTGTCAAGGTTAAGTCTCACTCGCTGAGGGGCTGTTTGGGGAGAAGGCGCTGGTAAAGGTACAGAATTGGGTTCTGAAAGGGGGGGATTTCGATTTTGTTCCAATTCACCACTACGAGCTTCTAATGCGTCAACTCTACCCCGCAGCGTCGCTAATTCAGGGGCGAATTCAGTCTGTAAACGTTGGACTATGGCTAAATCTTCTGGGCCGACTTTTGGCGTACCTGCTGCGATCGCCCGATCGACGTTTACCAAACAACTATTTAAACTTACCGCAAACTCAGAGCGTTTTAAAGGTCGATCGCCTAAAGTAGTACCAACTGGGGCGACAATCGGGCAACTGTAGCGTTTTGCTAAGGATAGTAGTGCCTGAAAAGCCCAGCTACTCGGTGCAATGTCAGCCGATTGAGAGACATTTGTGGGAGTTGGTGCGTTGGTTTGGCGATCGACTTCCAGGGCGATCGCACTTTTAGGATTCATCCAGCAAAAAGTTAAAATTACTGGACTTAGCACCACTATTTGCAACAAAAGTTTACGCATAGATTTTTACTCCTGAGAATATTGCGATCGCGATATTGAATAACATACTACATCAGTTTCATAATAACGAGCGTTGTTTTCATATTTGAAACCAACTTTCTGCATCACCCGCTGGGAGGCGATATTTTGGGGGCGGGCGATCGCAACTATTCTCTCCAACTTTAATATTTCAAATTTTGTCTGGCTAAAAATATTTTAGTTGGGTTTCGTTTGAGGTAAAATATTAGAGTCTTGCGATCGCATAATATACTCGATCGCGACCGCAATCGTCAAAAATGTGCTGGTATTTCATCCCCACTTTTTCCATTACCCGCCGCGAGGATCTGTTTTCGGTATCTGCAACTGCAACAACTTTGTCTAGTTTCAATACTTCAAATCCATACTTGAGCGTCGCCGCTGCAACTTCCGATGCTAAACCTTTCCCCCAATACGCTTTTGCTAACACGTAACCGACTTCTACTTCAGATGTTTTGCCTAAGAAGCGAAGCCCCCCGTCGCCGATCAATTGGTTATTTTGTTTGTTGACAACAGCCCACAAACCGAAACCATGTTTTTCCCAATCTCCGATTATCTGAAATAAATCTGCTGCTGTTTCTTCTTTATTTCTGACGCCTTCGCTCAGATACTTCATCACTTCCGCATCGCTGTAGATGCGGTACAGCTCATCTAAATCGTCTGGAGTAAATTGTCTCAGATACAATCTAGGTGTTTCTATCTGTCGGGACAAAGAATTTACTGTAGCTGTAGAAGATTCCATGATTTAACTGACTGTATTTGCTACAATTATTGCTTGGATATATTCTACAGGTTTTCTGCTTAAAGACCGATCGAACTTCCAGCGCCCACCCGCGCTACAAGCTGCGGAGCAAAAAAGCTCACTATCCTGAGCAAAAGCCCCCTAATTTACCAGCAGGCTCGCTTCTGCAATCTAAAATCTAAAATCTAAAATCTAAAATCGAATGACCATTTCCTCACCAGTAGCAGACACCGAAAACCAACCCCGCCGCGATACAGACTGGCGGTTATTCCTGAGGTTGGCATCTTACGCAACCCGCAGCAAACGCTTGCTGATTATTTCGATCGCACTATTAGTACCGCTAGCAGTCTCAGGAGCAATTCAACCGATTCTGATCGGACAGGCAATTTCGGTAATTCGAGCAGAACCTACCTATCAATTTTTACAGGGATTGCCTTTATCTACTGCATTAAATGTTTTGGCAGTCTTGCTGATGCTAACTATAACATTTAGATTGGGACTGCAATCAGTTCAAGGATATTTAGTCACAAAAGTAGGGCAAATTATTACTACTGATATTAGAAATGATTTGTTTGTACACGTCACCTCGCTAGCGGTGCGATTTTTCGATCGCACTCCAGTAGGCAGATTGATGACGCGCCTCACCAGTGACGTGGAAGCTTTGGGAGAGGTTTTTTCCTCAGGGGCGATCGGGATTGTCAGCGATTTATTTTCAATATTAGTAATTGCCATTTTCATGTTTACCATGCAATGGCAACTAGCTTTAATGTTGGTATTAATGATGATCCCAATTGCCGCCATAATCATTTATTTTCAGAACCAATTTCGCATAGCAAATTACACCACCAGAGAAGAACTTTCCGATCTCAACGCCCAACTGCAAGAAAACCTGACGGGTATTGGCGTAGTGCAGCTATTCCGCCGGGAAAGATTCAACTCAGAATTGTTTAACGTTACCAATAAATGCTACATTAAAGCAGTTGATAAAACTATCTTTTACGACTCAGCCGTATCTGCAACATTAGAATGGATTGCTTTAGTGGCGATTGCAGCCGTTTTGTGGATGGGCGGTCAAAGCCTTCTGCAAGGTACAATTAACTTTGGTACTCTGTCTGCATTCATTTTATTTGCTCAGCGTCTCTTCGATCCGCTGCGGCAATTTGCCGAGAAATTTACGGCTATTCAAGCAGGATTTACCGCAGTCGAACGGATTAGCGATATTCTCAACGAACCGATCGAAATTAAAGATCCAATTAGCGGGGCGAAGGAAGAAGGAAAATGGAAGAAGGAAGAAGGAAGAGGGAAGAAGCAAGAAGGAAGAGGGAAGAGGGAAGCAGGAAGAAGGGAATATTATTCGCCGTTGCTGATGGCCGGTCATCCAGAGGCACTTGCTTATAATTTATCTTCAAATGAGCCAGAATTGGTAGAAAGTAATCAAACTCCTGTAACTTCTGAATATCGCCTATCAGCTAACAATCAAAAATCCCTAGTTGCTCATGCCCAATCAAAGCAAGCTGCATCCGGAGAAATCCAATTTGACAATGTGTGGTTTGCTTACAAAGAAAACGAATATGTTCTGCAAGACCTCAATTTTACCATCAAATCCGGCGAAAAAGTAGCATTAGTTGGCCCTACTGGTGCAGGCAAAAGTTCGATCATCCGTCTCTTGTGCCGCCTTTACGAGCCCACCCGAGGACGGATTCTGATCGATGGTATAGATATTCGCGATTTACCTCAAGCAGAATTGCGGAGACACGTAGGTGTTATTATTCAAGATGGCTTTCTATTTGCTGGCGATGTGAAGAGCAATATTAGCCTTGGCGAAAGTTACTCGATGGAGGAGATTCGAGCAGCAGCAGAAAAGACGAATGTTGCTCGTTTAATTGAAGAATTACCTCAAGGTTATGACACGCAATTGCGGGAAAGGGGAACGAATCTTTCGGGGGGACAAAAGCAGTTGTTAGCGTTTGCTCGCGCCGCCATTCGCAACCCCAGTATTTTAGTGCTCGACGAGGCGACTGCTAGTTTGGATGTGGGAACGGAAGCTTTGATTCAAGAGGCTCTGGAGCGTTTGATGGCGGACAGAACGGCTATAATCATTGCTCACAGGCTCTCGACTATCCGAAATGTCGATCGCATTTTGGTGCTCAAACGCGGGCAGTTAGTAGAATCTGGCAGCCACGAAGAGTTGTTGCAGCAAGAAGGTTTGTATGCTAGTTTGTACAAGCTGCAAATGCTGGGAAGTTAGACAGTTGACGGTTGACGGTTGACAGTTGACAGTTGACAGTTGACAGTTGACAGTTGACAGTTGACAGAAGGAAGTAAGGAGAAAGGAATATTTTTCCTAAAGTCGGCAGATTTGCGGTTTTAGATTTTAGATGAGAGAACAAATCTGAAATCTAAAATCTGAAATCTAAAATCGGATTACCTGCCAAAAATTATTTTCCCAAGGGTTTGTGGCAGGTGAGTGATGTGTTGAAAAAGTTGATTTGGCCCGATACCAAACAATAACTGCATCGCCAGCACAATTGCTGCTAGAGCAATCGCTGTACCAACGCTGGCTTTCAATACTTTAAAAGCCCAATTAAATACCAGCCAAGAAACAAGTAAGGAAGCAATTAAGATAATTAACTCTATTGGCATATAACATTTTTAACTCTTATTTTTAATTCAAGCAATACTACCGCGCTTCCGGGTTTCCTTATTAGAAATACCGACATTTTTTAAACCTGCTTTAATCATTTGCTGCTCTAACAAAGCAAAAAAGCTACTTCGATCGCCTCCGGTGACTACTGCTTGGTTGTGGGCTTCTGCTAGCGTCACGGGATAGCCGCCGCCTTTGTGTACTTGAGCTAGCATCATTCCTAAGGCTAAATCTAGCTCTGTCTTATCTTGTGCTACCCATTCCGGAACTTCTATTCTAGCAATTTCTGTGCCAACATGAACGTAACAAAAATAGATGGGATTGAGACCGTATAAATCTAAAATTCGAGCGTGGGATTTCCACAACGGGCTTCTTTGTCCGGGTAGCAGGATTGTGGCCCACAAGACGGAATCTCGTAGGGGTTCAAATTCTTGACAAGGTGCTTTTTCATCGAAAGCACTGGTGGCAGAAAATCCGACGTTGGGGCAGTTTGTCATGCAGTCTGGTACTTCGTGGGTGCAAGCTTGAAACCGCAAAAAAGATAAGCTTTCGGTGCTGCGAGAAGCGCTCAAGTATCCTAATAGGGGAATTTTTGCTACGCGCAATTTGTCCCAAGCTTCTAAAATTGGTTGCAAAATTCGATCGCGCGCTTCGCTAGGTAACTGTTCCAAAAACCAATAAATCAGGGAACCATCTACCATTGCCAAAGTTGGCGCGGGTAGTTGATTGTCGTTAAATTTTGCCCAATTGCAGCCCATTTCCGCGAGGGCGATGGCTTCGGAAACGGCGCGCCGGTATCCCATCCACTCTTCGGTTCTAATTCCCCACTGGCGCGAAGCATACAAGTCTTCTGGTTTGTAGAAAACTTCGGGCACGCTGTCTAATACTGGGTGGCGGCTTTGGCCGTAGTGCAGCATGACTGTACCGACGTTGATCAGGTAGCAGTAGGCGATTTCGTGATGGCTGGGTGAAATTTGCGATCCGTCTGTGGCGAAGACTGTGTGGGCGGCGGGCGGTGCGGTGATGTAGGTGCGATCGGACAATGGCTCGATCGGCGTGGCTGCATTGAATAAAGTGCGATCGCTCCAACTCTCTTGCAATTCTACCAATTTTTCTTGTCCCACTGCCGCCTGTTCCAGCAAATTCTGAGCCACTTGCAAACGCTGGCGAGCCGCCAAAGCCTCCACATTCAAATGCTGGCTCATTCCCTGCATTGCTTTGGCTGCTTTAGTTAAATCTAGCATTGGTTTTAAGTCTCAGATTGGTGCGATCGTTCGGAATGCAAGTCCTCGGGAAAAGAAGGACTAAAGTCCTCACTACGAACCTGGAAAGAAGGACTAAAGTCCTCACTACGAACCTGGAAAATAAGGACTAAAGTCCTCACTACGAACCTATTTTATTACAGTCACCGACAAAAAAAAAATCGATTTTTTTTGTCGGTATGCTTGATTTTTTGGGGAATTCCTGTTATATTTATATCATAATGGAAATATATTTAAAAATATTATTTTTGCAACCATCCCATTATATAAAAATACCATACCAGCGCCGCAAAAGTCAACAAAAAAAGTGTAAAATTTGGGGATTTTTTTTGACTCTGCTAAGCGAAAAAAAATCTCCCTCCCAACAAGTCTAAGATCAACATTCGTCAGGCAGCCAATCGACAAAATCTCCGGCAAACTGCGACAGAGAAAGCAATTGAACAGGTGGATTTTGAGCCACAGATTCCCGTTCTGCCAAAGTATTGTAACCCCAGTCAGCCAAAAACAACCTCACCTGAGATAAATCCGGCTGCTGCTTCACCGAGACCAAAGTTTTTAACCGATCTTCCACAAACCAAATAGTCGTATCTTTGCCAGAAGCTGCCAAAAATTCCCGCAATATTTGGTGTTTCGGCTTGTTGTATTCCTTGCCAAAAATTAACTCCGACGGCATTTGTACGCCCGCTAGCTGCAAGAGTTCCCGCACAAAACGGCCTTCCTTGGTGGTGACGATCGCGACTTTGACCGAACTATCCTGTAACGAGTGCAGGCGATCGGCTATTCCGGGATAAAAGCGGTGCAAAGACAGCCACCCAGCTAAATCCTCAGCAATCCAATTATCGCGCAGTCCGTCTAACATTGCGCCGACAGACTGGGGTTTTAAATTATTTTCGGTCAATAACTGCGGGACAATGTTTGGCCAGTCTAGCAAAATTTGCTCTTCGGTAATTCCTGTCAGCAGTGCGCGAATCAGCAGGGGCATTTCCCAACCGGTTTCGATGGCTGGCCTCACTCGGTAAAAACTCAAAGCTAAATCTGCATCGGGGACTATTTCGACTGATTGCCAGATTTGGCAGTAGGTACGCCAAGCGGTTTGGAAATATTCGATTAGTCCGTCACAAATTACACCGTCAAAATCAAGGGCGAGAATTGTTGGAGAGTTATTAGTCATCAAGCGAGTTTAGATTTTAGATTTTAGATTTGGCTAAATAGTCTCGATTAAAAAGACTGAACTAGGGGTTGATCGGCAACTGCTTCGAGTTTTTGGGACTTCAACAATTGCGTCCACTCTGCTTTCAGCATCGGATCGTCAGGAGCTTGTCGCCGCATTTGGGCTAGGGTAGAAATAGTATCGTACCAAATCCCATTTTTAGCATAGGCGATCGCCAAGGCCATCCGATCGGGATTTGCCAAAGTTTCCTTAAGAGTTGGCTGTGGTTCAATACGCTGCACAAATCCTGTCACCAGATAATCCTCGGAATAATCTTGATTGCAAGGCACTGACAACGACCACTGATAGGGCTGGTTAAGTTGAAGAGATGTTTGGCCATCGCCTTTTTTAGGAATATTGATCTCAACTATCCCTGGTTTGTCAACCTTGAAAGTAGTTTGGTAAACCTCGTTATTTTTGCCATCGTAAGTTTGTAAAGCAAACTCGATTTCTTGAGTCGCAGCAGAAGAAATGTCAGCCAAAAATGTTGGGATTTCTGCTACGGTTAAACCAATATTGCTTTTAGGTATTAAAGGAATAATAGATACATCCTTCACACAACCTCCGCTTCGATGAGTCCCTGCTACTCTACTATTGGGTGCTGTAACATCTGGAGGTTTGAAATTAATATTCTGACTCAGGAGAATTTGTGCAGGCAGTGCCTGCATCGGTGGCAGTAAACTGGGGAGAGTAAGTGCGATCGCAAATACGGCGATCGCCAGTGCAACCCCATTTAGAAAACGTTTCATTTTTTAACGGCATAGCAGGAATGTTGGGCCTGGCATTTTTACCAGAAAGAATTGGTTTAAAGCCCGCCCGCCCGATCGGGAGAAATTAAAAGAAGACTATTCATTACTCCAATCCTCTTCCTTCGAGGTAGAGGTCGCTCTCAACTGTCAAGCGGTCAACTGTCAACTGAATGAATCATCCCTAGGAGTTTGAATCGCAGCGGGCGATCGGCTTAATTTGTCAATCTTCAGATTCTCATAAGAAGGACAAATTAAGCCTTGAGAAATCGGGACGCTTAAAGAGGCTGAACTAGGGGTTTATCGGCGACTGCTTCGAGTTTTTGGGACTTCAACAATTGCGTCCACTCAGTCTTCAGCCGCGCATCATCGGGTGCGACACTACGCATTTGGGCTAAAGTCGCCAGAGTCTCGTACCAAATGCCATTTTTAGCATAAGCGATCAGCTTCGCCCTCGGGTCGGGATTTGCCAAAGCGCTCTTGAGAGTTCCTTGCGGTTCAACTCGCTGCATCCATCCTTTAATAATATAATCTCCCGATCGTTCCTGAGGATCGCAAGCCAGTGCAAACGACCAGACATATCGCTTACCAACCTCAATATTTTTTGTCTTACCTTTGTCAGAAAGGCTAACTCCCACAATTCCAGCTTTGTCAACTTTCAAACTAGATTCGTAGACTACTTCGGATTCATCTTCGTTTAGCAAAACAAATTCTACTTGAGCCGCCGGTTGAGAAACATAGACAAAAAATGTTGGCGACTCTGTTAGGGTTAAGCCAATATTGCTTTCAGGTATTAAGGGAGTAATCGATAAACCATCCTGCAACTGACAGCCTCGATGCGCTCCCCCTTGCCGGTTCTCGGGGGCTGTGACCTCTGGGGGTGTGAAATTAACATTCTGACCCAGGGGAGTTGGTGCAGGGACAGCCTGCATCGGTGAAAACAAGCTGGGGACAGTAATTGCGATCGCCAATACAGCGATCGCCAGTGCAGTAAAATGTAGAAAACGTTTCATTTTTTTCACCAGATAGAATAAAATCAGGGTTCGGATTTTTACTCCAGACTAGGAGTAAGAATCGCAGCGGGCGATCGGTTTAATTTGTCAATCTTCACAGCCTCAGAAGAAGGACAAAAGAAAGCCTTGAGAAATAGGGAGGCTTAAAAAGACTGACCTAGCGGTTGATCGGCAACTGATTCGAGTTTTTGGGACTGCAACAATTGCTTCCACTCGGCCCTCAGACTCGCATCATTGGGTGATCCTCGCCGCATTTGGGCTAGAGTACCAATTGTATCGTACCAAATATTATTTTCAGCATAAGCGATAGCCCTAGCCATAGGGTCAGGATTTGCCAAATTTTTCTTGAGAGTTTCCTCGGGTTCAATGCGCTTCACAAACCCTTTAACAAAATAATTTCCCGACGGATCGTCATTGCAAGCCACGGAAAACGACCACTGATACCGCTGGTTAACCTCCAGAGTTTTTTTGCCCTCCCCTTTGTTGGGAATACTGACTTCTATTATCCCCGGTTTGTCAACTTTGAAAGTCGTTTTATAAGCATCGATTCCTTTTCCATCGTCAGCTTGCAATGTAAACTCCACTTGAGTCGAAGGGTGAGAAACATAGGCCAAGAATGTTGGCGATTCTGCTATGGTTAAACCATCATTGCTTTTAGGTATTAAAGGAACAATAGATAAATCCTGCGGACAAGCATTCCCTCGATGCGTCGCCGATTGCCTGTTGTCGGGGGCGTCTACATCGGGAGGTTTAAATTTAACATTCTGACTCAGCAGCATTGGTGCAGGCACTGCCTGCATCGGTGGCAGGAAACTGGGGACACTAAGTGCGATCGCACATACAGCGATCGCGAGTGCAGTAAAATGTAGAAAACGTTTCATTTTTTCACCAACCTTATAGATATATTATAGATCGCGTCTCTACTGTTAGTCTGGAGTTCTCAGCCCGGGCGCGATCCGGTCAAGTTTTGATTGTTCGCATCGCCATCAAAAGAAGGAAAAAAGTTCAATAAATAGCGATTTTTAAAGAGACTCAACCAGCGATTGACCTACCACTGATTCCAGTCCTTGGGACTGAAACAATTAGGTCTACTTGGCTCTGGGTCTCGCATATCTCGGTGTCTGTCGCCGCATTTGGGTTCAAGTAGCGAGAGTTTCGTACCAAATCTCATTTTTAGCATAAACTTCGAGCCACGTCATCGGGTCGGGATTTGCCAAATCGCTATTGAGAGTTGGCTGGGGTGCGATGCGCTGTACGAACCCTTTAACAACTGTATCTGCCATCTGCCGATCGAGCGTCTGGTTCGCAAATCATCGAAAACGATCGCACGTAACGCTTGCCAACTTCTAGTGATTTGTTGCTGTCCCCCGTAGCGAGAATGCTAATTTCAACAATCCCGGATTCATCAACTTTAAATGTTTTTTGGTACATAAATTTTTTCTCCCTGCTGGCGACCAATATTTTTGAGAAGCTAGTCTCACACCGCAGATACAGAATTTGAACCTTGACAAATCAATAACATTAATTAATTGGAGCTGCAACTGGATTCTGGGGACGGTAAATCCAGCGGTCGAGGTCGCGACTGTTATTCCATATACATTTCGCTGGTAGCGAAATGTAAAGTTTTGTTACAAATCGGTCGGAGTTTCCGGGTGTTCTAAGATGGAGGAAGTCTCGTGTAGGTGCCGACAAGCAACATAACTGCTGTTCGGTGAAACGAGTCAAAATTTTATATTGTGGCAATGACTAAAATATCTAACAAATTTCTATCTGACAAAATTCGTTCGGCAGCGGCTCAATTGAGTCAACTGTATAAACCATCACTAACAGTTGTTAGCTCTGTATTAATTGCCACCGCGGCAGTAACATTATCGTTGGTCGGGACTAGACACCTAGGAATACTGGAACCAGTAGAATTAAGCGCTTACGACCAAATGCTGAGATGGCGTCCCGACGAAAAGCCAGACCCGCGCTTGCTAATTGTGGGGATTACCGAAGCAGATATTCAGAAACTAAAGCAATGGCCGATATCCGATCGCAAAATAGCTGAAATATTACAAAAACTAGAAAAAATGCAGCCGACAGTCATCGGCTTAGATGTACTGCGAGATGTACCTTTAGGAGAGGGGCGTGAGGAATTAACTAAAGTTTTACAAAAAAGCGATCGAATTATCGGGGTATGTTTAGTCACCGACGGAGGCCCCGACACTCCCGGTTCTCCCCCTCCTGCGGGAATGTCAGCAAACCGGGTGGGATTTGCAGATTTTGGAATCGATCCGGGCGGCATACTCCGCAGGGCTTTATTATTTATGAAACCACCGATAATTAAGGGCGATAATTCGGTAGAAAAACATCTTTGCAATGACAATTCTCAAGTTTTAACTTCCTTCAACCTCCAGCTATCACTCCGCTACCTGCAAAAGTATAAAATTTTTCCCAGACTGGCAGCAGATCAATCTTTATGGCTGGGAAAAACCAAATTTAAAAAATTAAAAAGCAATGACGGAGGATATAGCAATGTCGATGCGAGGGGATATCAAATACTAATTAATTATCACTCCAGGAGCCAAGTCGCAAACAAAGTCACAATTACCGATGTTTTACAAGGGAAAGTCAGTCCGAATTTAGTTAAAGATAAAATAGTGCTGATCGGTTACACCACAGAAACCGTTAAAGATGTATTTTATACTCCTTACAGTGGGCAGCAGCAAAAAAACCAATTCATGCCGGGGATCGTGGTACACGCACAAGTAATTAGCCAAATTTTGAGTGCTGTTTTAGACAAGAGACCGATGTTTTGGTTTTGGCCGGAATGGGCAGAAATCCTGTGGATTGCAGGATGGTCAATTGTGGGAGGAACCATGGCATCGCGGATGGCTCACCCATGGAAGCTGGCGCTGACATTCGCAGCAATACTGTCGGGGTGTGGCGCGATCGGTTTTGGGATTTTTCTGTTGGGAGGGTGGGTGCCTGTAGCAGCGCCAGCCTTAGCATTAATTCTAACTGGTGGCAGCATTGTATCAGCAGACAGATTTAATAAATCGGCATACGGGAAAGCAATTACCGATCGCGTAAAACAAGTATTCAAAATCGAAATAGACCAAGCCCAAAAAGAACAACAAGTTGCAGACATTGTAGAATCAGATTTCTTTAAAGAATTGCAGCTCAAAAAAGATGAACTCAAAAGTAGCAAAAAAGATACCTCTGAAAAAACTCCGTCGGATCCCCAAGAAATAACGCTCGGTGCTGCGGCTCTTCCCCAGGCCCAAAGCGAGGCAGACGAATTCTTAGCTCAGTTGCAGCTAAAAGCCAAACAGCAGAAGCAGCGGGCCGCCGCGACTGCATCGGAAAGCGACTCAAAAACAGAAAGCGCGATCGATCCTGGCGCGAGTGCTAGTTCTGGCGAAACCGAACCTGATGAGGGGTTCAGCGATTTGCAAGCCAGGGCAAAGCAGATGCGGCAGCGCCGGAACGCAGACAAAAAGATCGAAGAGCAAGACTTAAGTGGCAAATAGTTTGCTAAACTTATCTAAAGTTGATTGCTGAGAGTCAGTTCCATGTTTGCCGTCAAGCGAGCGCTCAAATTGAATAATCAAGAAGCGACCTTGATGGCAAAACACGCAGGATTTCGGCGCGTGGTATTTAACATGGGTTTGAGCCTGCGAGTCCAAATGTACGGTGCAGGTGAGTTTTCCGACTCAAAGGTCATCAACGAAATCAAGAAAGTTCTCACTAACTACGTCAAGAAACAACCTGAATGTG